>JAYUEJ010000343.1:0-16727 GCA_043739265.1 Rhodopila sp.
TTGTATGTTTATCGCAGTCAGAATGACTGTCAGCGCGCGGTTAGGAAATCACGATGTCTATACAGTCCGCCGACCGCGTCATTGCCCGGCCTCAGGGCATTCGCACGCCCATGGTTCATAAACCATCTTTGCTACCGCGTGTAATGTATGACGTCGCTGAAGATAAAGTCGATGATCGGATGTCCTCCGCGCGGGGCATTATGACGGCGGTGCTGCTATCGTTGCCGCTGTGGGGCTTGCTTGCCGCCGCCATCTACCTGTTCCGTTAAGGCGCCCAGATACTTTGATGGTCTTCACTGGCGCAGGCGCATGAACGGCGATGAAAAATCCGTTGCTTTTCTGACCGGCTAAAATAGCGAACGCCTTCTCAGCCGGAAGGCGCCCGGTAAGCAGTGTGGCCGGCTGTTACACCAACTGGCCACACTGCTGTGACAACGCGGCTGCTACGGACGATCCGCTGTGAATTGACTGCTGGCAAGCCGAGTGTTTGCAGGCATGGTTTGCCTCTTTTGGTCGGGCTTGAGCAGATATGGATCCGGCGACACATCGCGCTGGATCGTTTCATTGGCAACCTTGCCGCGGTTCGTGATTTCATCCCCTGAAATTCCGCTCCCCCCGGCATTCGGCTCCGCGATGGCCAGGGGTGCGACTTCTACCGGTACCCTGAGGGCAGTGATCGCTGGCGCGGCATTGGGAACCGCGGCGGTGGCGGATACGGGACCGCTCGGCATCGTGGCAGCAGCCGCAACAACCACCATCTGGGGTTTTGGATCGGGTTGGTGCCTGGTTTCATCCACCCTGGAGGCACGGCTCGACAGGGCGATCCGCTCTGGGGCAGTGCGCGAAGTGGCTGCCTGCGCATGTCGATCGAGCCGTGCATACGTATCGACCGTCTTATCGGCTTCGGCGGCACTCATGAATGCCGAGAGCATCTCGACCGCCTTGCCGCGATTGCCGGAGACAACATAGGCCAATGCAAGGTTGGTGCGAACCGGGCGTGAGACGGTGTCCTCCCGCAGCAGATCCCGCAGCATCGGGATGGCTTCCTCGGTCCTTTGTTCCAGCGCGAGGGCCAGCGCCAGGTTGTTGCGCGACTCACGATCGGTCGGGGCGATACCGACAGCCCGGCGGAAATCGGTTTCCGCCGCGGCAAGCGCCCCTTGCATGACGTCGGTGATGCCCAGTCCGTTCAGCGCCTCGATATGACTGGGTTCACGCCCCAGGATGTCGCGATAGGTCGCGCCCGCCGCCGACGCCTGGTCCAACTGTATTTGCAGTCGCCCGACCAACAGCCCTGAACTTATTTGATCCTTGGATTTCGCATAAATAGGTTCCGCGACGGTCAGCGCCTGTTGATAGCGTCCGGCCTTGGACAGCGCCGTGGCATAACGCATCTGGACGGATTGGTTGCTCGGTTCACGCGCGGCTGCCGCGGCCACTATCGATAACTGTTGATCGATATCGCCGGAGGGTTCGCTAAGTTGGCTCAGCCGCAAGCGCGTTGCGTCGTCGGCTTCGGACGTTGACCGTGGTGCGCGGGTGCATCCGCCGGTGACTGCGATAGAGAGTAAAGCCGATGCCATCAGCGCCGCGGCCCGTCGAGTATTGCTGCATGTCAGGTCTGTCATCGCGTTTCCTTCCAATCGTATCGGCGTAGGTTTTGTTCCATTTTGCAACTTGTATCGATTACAAAATACTAATGTGCGGCACGGGTCAAGGTATAACTGGGCCGTTAACAAGACCTTGATCTGACATTTTCGCGAACCGGGACTGCGACGGCGATCGAAAACCCGCCCTCTTCAATAATTCGTGAGAGGATAAGTGCGCTATAGCCTTTGTAAATGCAGCACATAATCCGGTCGGGTGACGGCGCGCCAACCGTTCAGCCGGATCGCCACAACGGTCCCCGTAAGTCCGCGGGCCAGGCCGGGGGACTAAAATATTACAATTTATGTTCACGCCTTTGTGCGACTGAAAGAATATAACAAGCAAAATACCAAAACTGTGAATTAAAATAACACTAAGGTGTTGAAGCGTCTGACGCTGAATTTTTTGAATCTCAAATATTAACAGATACTTAGCCTGAACGCCGCTCCGCTTATCACGCGTTTGTTAAAACCTGACCCGAGATAAAAATCAAAATACCAAAATCATTGTCACATAAAATTTAGTTCGATTTCGTCTTAGTTACGGCAATAACCAATCACCGCTCGCCGACTGCGGTCAAACAGGAGTGCAGACGGAGATGACCGGAGCTACCACGCCATCATGACTGACAGTCGTTTGGTGTTCATTTTCACAACCTGACAAGGATCAACATCATGCTAAACATCGTCAAGGCCGCAACCGTCGCGTTACGCAATGACCGCAGCGCCGCCGGCGCGCTTGAGTATGCGCTGCTGGTTTCTTTCATCGCCGTCGCGGTGATCGCTGGCGCTACGACCTTCGGAACCGCCCTTACGGGTTTCTTCACAAAGATGGCCACCGCCGTCGGCCTCTTTGCCACCTAAGCGCCCGGCACCAGGCGGCCAGCCGCCGAAAGGACCAGAACCATGCCTGACTTGGCTAAAGCAATGACATCCACGTTGCACAAAGACCAGAGAGCGGCCGGAGCGCTTGAATATGCTTTGCTGGTTTCGTTCATCGCGGTCGCCGTGATTGCTGGCGCAACGACATTCGGGACCAGTCTATCGGCCTTCTTCGCGTCCATGGGGCCGATAATCGCCGCCTTTGCGACCTAAGCCGTGTTGGCGGTGGTGCGTCGGGAAACAAACCTCCCGGCGTACCGCGTCAAAGGCCACGGTGCCTTAAAGTCTCCGCATACACTTCGCCGACCTGTCCCCAATTCTCGCAAGGTCCTTTAATGACTTTGAGCAATACCATTCTGCTGCACGATGCCATCGCCGGGTTGCTCATTTTCGCGGCGGTGCGAGACGTCGCGACACGCACGGTGCCAAATTGGGTATCCGTCGCGCTTCTGGCAGTCGGCATCGCCTTACAAGCGGTGGCGGGCAATCTTCCAGCCGCCGCACTGGCTGGAATCGTGGTGTTCGCCGCCGCCGCGCTGATGTGGCGACAAGGCTGGCTCGGCGGTGCGGACGTGAAACTGCTCGGCGCGGGCGCTGTTACCGTGGCTCCCGGATCTGTTGAAAACTTCCTTCTCGCCATCGCACTCACCGGCGGCGGTCTCGCGCTGCTTTATCTCGGTCTCTCGCTGGTGGTGCGTCGCCCCAAAAATGGTCCGCGGAAGACGTTTCTGTCCCGTATCCTGAAAGCCGAGGCCTGGCGTATCCACAACCGCGGCCCAATTCCCTACGCCGCCGCGATCGCGGCCGGTGGTCTCTTCACTCTTATCCAAGGCTAGGCAGAAAATGGCAGTCCGTATCGCGTTGTTCATGCTGATCGCCCTCGGCCTGGCCGGTATCGGGGTCACGGCCATCATCGGACTCAGGCCCGGGGTCGCCGAGGTCCGCACCGTGGAAGCGCCCGTCGTGGTTGCCAAAACACAGATCATGGCCGCCGCGCGTGTCATCCGCGGCGGGACGCTGCTGCTGTCCGATGACGTAACGTCCAAGCCCGTGATGCCCGGCGAAGTGCCGGCCGGCGCCTGGATCGACAACCTCGACGCGCGCGCCGCCACTCAGGGTGCGATGGTCCGCCATCAGATGGAGCCCGGGCAACCAATCCTGCACGACGACATCATGCGGCCCGGTGAGCGGGGTTTCCTCGCCGCCGTCCTCGCGCCAGGCACCAGGGCCGCCACGATCGCGGTGGATGCCGTCAGCGGATCGGCTGGATTGATCTGGCCGGGGGACCGTGTGGATGTGATCCTGACACAGAAAATCGATGACCCGACCGCACCGATCGCTCGACGCGTGGTCGGTGAGACCGTCCTGCAAAATGTTCGCGTCATCGCGGTCGATCAGCACATGACCGAGGGCGTCGCGCCGAGCAACGGCCTGTCCGCGGTCAATGCCACCGCGCGAACCGTAACGATCGAGGTCCAGCCCCGCGAAGCCGAAAAAGTCTCCGTCGCGACCACGCTCGGGCATCTCGGACTGGTTATCCGGTCGGCCAGCGACCCAGTCATTGCGGCAAACGACGACCAGACGGCCGGAACTGAAAATACTCTTGTCTGGAGCAGCGATGTGTCATCCGCATACCGCAGCTCCCCGCGAAATCCCGACATGACGGTCCACCTGTTCACCGGCTCCCAGGCCACTTCCGTGGAGTACCATTACTGATGCGCCCGTTTCTTTACCCCATCTACTTCGGCCTGGTGTTCAGCGTCGCGCCGGCATTGGCCCAAACGCCGCAGCGTGGCGCGGCATCGGAAACCGCTGCGTCCTCCATCGTGCTGGACGCCGGCTCCGGCCGGGTCATTCAGACCGGACGATCGATCACCAACCTGTTCGCGGCCGACCCGAAAATCGCCGAAGTGCGGCCCGCGAGTCCGACCAGCGTTTTCGTCTTCGGCGTCGCACCAGGACACACCACGATCGCCGCGCTCGATCAGGCCGGCGGCGTGATCGGACGCTATGACGTGACGGTCAAACCGTCTTCGTTCGGTGCGACCGAAGCACAGACCGCGTTGCGCCAGGCATTGCCGCACAGCGATGTTTCGGTCCAGACCTCCATGAACGGATTGATGCTCAACGGCAAGGTGCGCAGCGCGGCCGAAGCCGAACAGGCGGGCGCCATCGTCAAGAGTTACCTGGGCGACAAGCAGGCCCTGGATAACCGGCTGAGCCTGACAGCCAGCGTGCAGGTAAACCTGCGTGTGCGCATCGCGGAAATCTCCCGTCAGGTCACCAGACGGTTCGGCATCAACTGGGCCGCTCTCGGCAATTTTGGCCGGATCGGCGTCAGTAGTGGACTGGCTGCTCTGATCACTGATCCGTTCAACTCACCCGCCAGCCCGGCCAACCAGTTGGCGGCCAACCTCACCAGTGGATCGGCCAACATCAACGCCGTGTTGGATCTGCTGGCACAGGACAACCTGGCCACCATTCTGGCCGAACCAAACCTGACCGCCATGAGTGGAGAAACCGCCAGCTTCCTGTCCGGCGGTGAGTATCCAATCCCGGTCGCCCAGCAGAACAACACCATAACCATCGAATACAAGCAGTATGGCATCTCGCTTGCCTTCGTGCCCACGGTCGTCGGGTCCGATCACATCAGCCTTCGCGTGCGGCCTGAAGTCAGTCAGCTCACCACGCAGGGCGCCGTTCAGCTTGGTGTCGGCAACAGCACGATCTCGGTTCCCGCACTGACCGTGCGGCGCGCGGAAACCAGCGTGGAACTGGGCAGCGGCCAGAGCTTCGCCATCGCCGGATTGCTGAACAGCCAGAACATCATTGGCAACAGCGGTCTTCCTTACGCGAGCGAAGCGCCGGTCGTCGGCGCCCTGTTCGGCTCGAACAACTTCCGGCGCGACGACTCCGAACTCGTGATCATCGTCACGCCCTACATCGTCCGGCCGGTCGATGAGCGGAAGCAACTGCACGCACCGACCGACAACTATGTGCCACCCGATGATTTCGATCGTGTCGTCCTGCACCGGCAGCGCGCTCGCGGCACCGATCCGGAGCTGTTTTCCGCCCACCTGCCAGGTGGCGCCGGTTTCATCCTGAACTAAGGAGGCCCCCGTGCGAATGAAATACTTAGCAATGATCGCGGCATGCTGCGTATCCGGATGCAGTGGGGTCGCCGGTGACCCTTACGCCCGCCCGGGCACCTGGAACATCGAGCACGTTAACGAGGCCAACCTCGCGGCGATGGTCGTCAATCCCGGTGATCTGCAACGCGGTCACGGTGATGGAACAGCGATCGGCGAAACGGCGGCGACGGCGATCGAACGTTTGCGCGCCGGCCGGGTCAAGTCTTTGCCCTACAGCGGTGTGGCCCGTCTCAGCCCGGTCAACTCCAGTGGAGGAGGCACGCAATGAACGCTATCGCCGATATCGCCGCCGCGCCGGCCATGCTGGAGCAAGGCACCGATCGCACGCGTTTCAAAGCCTTCGTGCGGGACAAGGCAACAGAATCGATTCTGCGCGAAGCACTCGGCGATCTCGCCCGGGATGATACGGCGATCCGCAGGGCGGACCTCGCGACCACACGCCGAGCGCTACAGCGCGACGCGGCGCCGAATGTCTTGATCCTGGATGTGTCGGGCGAGGACGATCCATTGCGCGTCCTTGACGATCTTGCACAGTTCGTGGAGCCGGGCGTACGCGTCCTGGTGATCGGCGACACGCAGGACATGGAGTTCTATCGTCAGGCGATACGAACGCTGGGCGTACTCGAATACCTTCCAAAACCCCTCAATCGCGAAACCGTCGCTCGGCATTTCAGGCCCGTAATCATCGGACGCGATCCGATGGACCTGCAGATCAGGGCAGGCCGGATCATTGCGGTCATGGGTGTCCGCGGCGGCGTCGGCGCAACGACCATCGCCGCCAACCTGGCCAGTCATCTCGGTGAAGCAACGCGTCGGCACACTCTGCTGCTCGACGCCGACCTGCATGGTGGAACCGCCGCCCTGATGCTGTCCGCCGAAACCGGCGAGGCGCTGCGCATCGCGCTCGAATTTCCAGACCGCGTGGATGAGGTTTTCCTGCAGCGCGGTGCGCGCAGCGTCAGCGACCGGTTGCATGTTTTGTGCGCCGAAGAAGGTTTCGACCGCATGCCGCTGATCAAGCCCGAAGCCGCCGCCGAACTTCTGGAGATGTTGCGGAAGCATTACGCCTTTATCGTTGTCGATGTGCCGAGGTTCGCCACGCCGTTCAACCGGGTTTTTCTGGACGCCGCGCATCAGCGGGTTTTTGTCATGGATGGCTCACTGGCAGCCATCCGCGACACCTTGCGGTTCGTGGCACTTCCCGCCGGCTCCGCCCAGTCGCGTCCCCCTGTCATCGTGCTCAATCATGTCGGCTGCACCGGCATGCTGCCCCGCAAACAAGTCATCGACGCGCTGGGTCAAACACCCGAAGTTGTCATCGCGCATGCCCCCAAGCTGCTGGCCAACGCCGCGACGATCGGCCAGCCGGCCACCCGCAGCCGGCGCGGGCCGTTGCGTCATGCGATGGAGCGCCTGGCGCGTGAAATCACAGTCTCTGCCAGCACGCATAATGCACCCGAGGAACGGAGCTTTATCGCCCGTTTGATCGGCCGATGATCGCCCCGTTGGCGTTCGGCCGCCGGGGTTCGGAAACCGCCGTTACCGCACGCCCGGCAGGCGCCATGCCCGCTTTGGCGATCCGCCCGGCGTCCGCCCCGGACCCGGTCGCGCAGCTTCGCACGATCTTTCTGTCGCGGCTTGATCCCGCAACCGTCTCCGGCATGGGATCCGACAAGCTCGCCGCTGAAGTGGAACGGCTGCTGGCGGAAATCGCCGATGAAATGCGGATCCAACTCAACGGCCGGGAACAGCGGCAGCTTGCCGCCGAACTGGTTGACGACATGCTCGGTCTTGGGCCGTTGGAACCGCTGCTGGACGACGACACGATAACCGACATCATGGTCAACGGCCCTGATCGGGTTTTTGTCGAACAGCGCGGCAAGGTCAAATTGTCCAACGTTCGGTTTCGCGACACGGCACATGTCGCGAATATCGCCCAGCGCGTGGCCGCGGCGGTGGGACGGCGGATCGATGAATCCAGTCCGATGGTTGACGCCCGGCTGGCAGACGGGTCCCGCGTCAACATCATCTTCCCGCCCCTCGCGCTGAACGGACCCTGCCTGTCGATTCGTAAATTTGCCCGTAAGGTCATCGATTTTTCGGTCTTGCTGGCGAACGGATCGATGACACCGCCAATGGCACGGCTGCTGGAGGCAGCATCGCAGGCTCGGCTCAACATCATCATTTCAGGTGGAACCGGCTCCGGAAAGACGACGCTGATGAACGCCTTGTCGCAGAACATCGGCCGCGACGAACGGGTCATTACGGTTGAAGACGCCGCGGAACTCCAGTTGCAGCAGCCGCATGTCGTGCGCCTGGAAACCCGCCCGCCAAACCTGGAGGGGCGAGGCGAGGTGACCGCGCGCGACCTGGTGCGCAACGCCCTGCGCATGCGTCCCGACCGGATCATCATCGGTGAGGTCCGCGGACCGGAAGCGTTCGACATGCTGCAGGCCATGAACACCGGTCATGATGGCAGCCTGAGCACGATCCACGCCAACACCGCACGCGATGCGCTGACCCGCATCGAAAACATGGTGCTGATGGGTCAACCGAATCTCCCGCTGAAGGCGATCCGTAACCAGGTTGTCAGCGCGATCGATCTGATCGTCCAGGTCGAACGTATGCGAGACGGGGTTCGCCGCGTCACCCAGGTCACCGAGGTGGTCGGACTGGAGGGCGAAGTCGTCACCCTGAATGACGTGTTTATTTACGAGTTCGAAACCGAAGGCTCCGAAGGCGAAATCCGCGGCCGCTACCGCGTGTCCCGCATGCGGCCGAGTTGCCTGCAACGACTGTCCTACTTCGGCGTGGACCGCATCTGGATGGCCGCGCTCGAGGAGGCGGACCGTTGATGATACAGCACGTCCCAAACACGCTTTTGCTGGTTATGGCAGCCTTCCTGATGCTGACCGTGGCCGCTGGTTGGCTGCTGGTCCTGGATGCGCGCGGGCGGCTGTTGGCGCAGCGCACGATCGCCGTCGCCAAACCCTACGCGCCGGTCGTACTATCGCAGGGGACACGCTCGCTGCGCCTTAAAGGCACCGCGCAGAATGCTGGTGTCGCGGAACGATTAGGCCATCTTATCGGATTGGAGGTGGATCGGCCCGATCTCCATCGGGCACCCTGGTGGTCCGTCCTCCTGGCCATGGTTGGCGTCGGATTCTGCGCCGCGCAATTCGCCATTTTCCTCGTCGGTGACCTGGGCTGGCTGGCTGGACCGGCCGGCTGGTTCCTGGGCTCGCGCTGGTATTTCAAACGCGGGCTGCAAAAGTACCGCGACACCCTGATCCGACAAATGCCAGATGCGCTCGGCATGATCGTCCGAACGGTGCGGGCCGGTATCCCGGTGACCGAGGCATTCCAGGTGGTCGCGCGGGAAGCGCCGGCGTTGACCGCGAAAGAGTTCAGTCTCCTCACCGGGGAAATATCGGTGGGCAGAACCCTGGATGACGCACTGTGGAAGATGGCCGCGCGCACCGGTCTTAGAGAATATAGATTCCTGGCGGTCGCACTCGCCCTGCAGGCCCAAACCGGCGGTAATCTGACGGAAACGCTGGAGAAACTCGCCGACGTACTCCGCAAGCGCAGTGCCCTGCGCCAACGCGGCAAGGCCCTGACATCGGAAGGGCGCGCGACCGCCGTAGTATTGACCACACTTCCTTTCCTCGTCGCTGGAGTGCTCTTCCTGATCACCCCCGCTTACATCGCACTTCTTGTCGTCGATCCGCTGGGAAAGAAATTCCTCCTTGGTGCACTGGGCTGTCTGGGCACCGGGCTTTTCGTGATCCGCCAAATGATCCGTCGGAGTCTGTCATGAACAGCACATTATTTTGGCCTGTTATCGCGGGTGCCCTGGTGTTCACAGCGGTTGTCGGATGCCTGCTGGCAGACATGCTGCGGCGCGAGGATCAGATCAGTCAACGCATTCGTATCGTGCAAGGGCGGCATCGTGCCGGCGCCGCGGCGGGCGTCAATCGAATGGAAAGCATGCTCAACGCAGTGCGCCGTCTGGGTGTTGTCATCATCCAAAGCGGGCTGTTGTCACGCAAGGCCATCCGGGACCTCGAACTGACTTTGGCAGCGGCCGGCTATCGGGCTTCGACAGCGTTGCCCTTGGTTGTCGGCAACAAGGTTGCGCTGATGATTGGTTTGCCGGTCCTTAGTTGGCTTGCCGCCGGCAGCGTGAATTTTGACGGCGATGCTTTAAAATGGATCGCCGCCGGTGGTGGCGCGACGCTGGGCCTGATGCTGCCCGACCTGGTGATAGGCAGACTGCGCAAGCGTTATCTGCAGGAGGCCGAACGTGGCTTGCCGGATGCGCTGGATCTGCTGGTGATCTGCGCCGACGCCGGCCTGCCCCTGGAAACCGCGTTGGACCGGGTCGCTCAGGAGTTTCGCGAAAGCGATCCGCCGACCGCAAACGAACTCGCCCTGACTGCAGGTGAAATGAAAATTCTGCCCGACCGCCGCCAGGCACTGGTCAATCTGGGCGTCCGCACCGGTCTTGAATCATTCATCGCGCTTGGCGGCACGTTGGCGCAAACGTTACAGTATGGCACGCCCCTTACCCAGGCGTTACGAACGCTGTCAGGCGAACTGCGCCATACCATGTTGGTGCGGTTTGAAGAGCGCGCGGCGAGACTGCCGGTTCTGCTCACACTGCCGATGATCGGGTTGTTTCTGCCCTGCGTCATCATCGTCGTTCTCGGCCCCGCCGGGGTGCAGGTCTATCACATGATGAACGGTTAGCGATGATGCGTAAAGCGCAACAGAAACGCGGTTTGGCCCGAAACCGCTCCGCCGCCACCGTCGTGGAATTCGCCATCATCGTCCCGATCCTGCTGGCCCTGATTATCTTCCTTGTGGAAGCATCGATTCAGTTGCTGACCGGGGCGTTGCTGCAATTCGGACTGCGGGAGGCAACCCGATTCGGCGCAACCGGCCTGGCCTACCCGGTCAGCCTGAAAGCCAGTCCTCCGGCATCGCGGGAGGCGGCGATCGCGCAGGTGATCGCACTTAAAGGCCTGGGCTTGATCAATCTGTCGTTTATTACGGTCACGCTGACAAACTATTCCGCTTTCAACACGGTGGGTGTGGCCGGAAAGGGCGCCTCGGGTGCCGGCGGCCCCAACGCGATCGTACAGTATAAAGTGTCGTATCTTCAGAAATGGTTGTTTTCCGGTCCCACCTATCCGGCAGCCCTGGCGACGGGCCTGCCCGGCATCCGACATAATCTTGTAACGGTGATCCAAAATGAACCTTTCCCGACGAACTGACGGCCGGCGCGCCGTCGCGGCACTGGAATTCGCTCTGGTTCTTCCGGCGCTGGTGCTTTTACTGCTCGCCGGCACGGATCTGGCGATGTGGTTTATCAATAAGTTCCGCCTGGAGAGTACAGCAACGGCGGTCGGCAACATGGTGGCGGCAGCGAATACACTTCCTCTGACCGCGTTTCCGGCTTCTTATTGTTCTCAGGCATCGACGTCTCTCAATTATTTCGCCGTTGCCTCGACTATCGCGAATCCGCTTTCAGTGTGCGGTACGACCGGTGCCACCATCATCAGTGGCATCGCCAATAAGGGCGGTACAACGACCATATCCTGGCAAAAAAGAACCGGCAACGTCGCCGCCTTCCCCAGCATGGTCGGTACCGCGGGAAGCGCCCCAACGCTGCCGCCGGGATATAGCCTCCCAACTAGTCATAATGTTATCGTAACAGAAATTTACACAGGTATCACGCCATGGACATTCAGTCAGGCCATCATGCCCGGACCCGGACCAACCTCTTTGTACGCCTATTCGATATTCGAACCGCGCCTGGGAGCGCTCGCCACGCCGCAATAAAGCGGCTCCAGGCCGATCGGCGTGGTGCAACCGCGGTGCTGACGGCCATCCTGTTGGTTTCGTTGATCGCTTCGATTGGCGTGGCCGTGGACGGTACGCGTCTGGTGATGGCGCATTCGCGTCTCAAAACATCGGTGGATGCGGCGACGTTGATTGCCGCCCGCGACATGTACCCGATCACCGCGGCGAACACTGCCATGAACGTTCAAAACGCAACGAATCTGTTCTGGGCCAATTTCGGACGTAGTAGCGTGGCTTCGACCCTGGGTTATATGCACACCAACATAACGGCGATCACCGTCACCCAGATTAACAACAGCACAATCTCCATCCAGGCCAATGGGTTGGTTCCGACCACGTTCATGAATATCGTCGGCATCGCCAACATACCGATTTCGACCACATCGCAAGCGACCCGGGCTGCGACGGGACTGGAGCTCGCGCTGGTGCTGGATAACACCGGTTCCATGGCCGGTTGGCCGATCCAATCGGTGGTCACGTCCGCGACCAGTCTGGTGAACATCCTTTACAGCAACGGCACGCAGGAAACCGAGCCCAACCTTTTTGTGTCCGTGGTGCCGTTCACGGCCGAGGTGAACATCGGCGCCAACAACACCGGCTTTCTCAAGCCCGGCAGTAACACCACGGGCGCCTATATGAATACCACCTGGATGGGCTGTGTCATGGCGCGCTACGACACGGTCGATATTGACACCGGCCTGACCAATGACTTCACCGATGTCCCACCCGGCAGCGCGCCGTTGACGCCATATCTCTATCCTTCGACATTGAACAAATATACTGTCATGGACAAAGGAAAACTGGTTTCCTTCGGCGACAACGACTGGTCACCAGGTAATGTCACCGAGAGCCGGCAATCCACGCTGCCGCAAAACACCGCGGTCGGCCCGAATCTGGGGTGCCCGCAGACAAACAGCGGTATCGGGCTGCCAATCCTACCCGAGACAACAAGTCGCACCACGGTACTTTCGACGATCAGTAAGATGGTGGCCAATTTTCGCGGTGGAACCTTCATCAATCTCGGCCTTCAGGCTGGGTGGTGGACGCTCAGCCCGAGGTGGCGTGGGGCGGCCGGGTGGGGCGACGCAGCGCGGCCGCTGGATTACAACACACCGTTCATGCAGAAGATCCTCGTCTTGATGACCGATGGCAACAATGAATGGTACGACTACCCGGGTGGTGCGCCCGGCGTAGGCCCGTCCAGGCTGCCGGACGGCACGCCAACCCAATGGACCAATAACGGCGACACCGACTTTACCGGCTATGGCCGTCTGTTGGACAACAACATGGGGTTGCCGCCAGGGCAGAACACCCAGGCCAACGCAACCTCCAACATCGATAACAAAATGAGCCAGTTGTGTACGCTGATAAAGCAAAAAGGCATCATTATATACACGATCTTGTTCAACCATGGGGGTTCCGTCTCGCCAAATACAAAAACATTGTTTCAAAATTGTGCCACGACTCCGCAGAACTACTTTCTCGACGCAACCGATGCGCAGTTGCAGGCAACGTTCAGCACCATCGGGCAACAGCTCGCCACGCTCCGAATTTCGCGATGATGACGCAACAAATCCGCGCCATCATTTTGTCCTTGGGTCTGCAGATCGGACTATGTCTGCACGCCGCGATGGCCTTCGGGGCGGCGACCCAGCCCGACGCCGGCGACATCGCAGCCTGCCGGACCGCGGCGGCCGAGGTTGAACTGGCCGAGGGCCTGCCCACCGGCCTGCTGTTGGCGATCGGACGCCAGGAAAGCGGGCGCTGGGACCCGGCGTCATCGCAACTGCAACCCTGGCCGTTCGCAACCAATGCAGTCGGTGTCTCGCATTTCTTCCAATCCCGAACCGAGGCCATGCTCTATGTCGCGCTCCAGCAGCGCGCAGGTATAGACTCAATCGACGTCGGTTGCTTCCAGATCAATCTGCGGCATCATCCAAACGCATTCCCAACGTTGCAGGATGCCTTCGATCCCGTGGCGAATGCCCACTACGCCGGACGGTTTTTGGCGTCCCTGCGCGCCGAGACCGGCAGTTGGCAGGCTGCGATCGGTCGTTATCATTCCGCTACACTGCCGCTCGCTGAAAGCTATAAGGCAGCCGTCCTCAACCTGTGGAACCAGCCGGCGGGTCTTCCTAAAACCAGGTCCGAACCATTCCGCGGAACGGTGGCCAGCGTCGTCGTCCAACGCCCCGGCGAATGCGGCGGTTCGGCCGCTTTCGGCCAGGCGCGGGCAGGATTTCCGCATGTCATAACACCGACCGTAGCTGCGGCGTGCGGTTCGATCCGGTATTGAAACGCCTGGAACAGGGGCGCGACGCGGGTCAGTGGCACCGCATCCGCTGCTTAAGGTCGATCCATAAAGCTCACGAATCGAATCAAACCCCTTGGCATCCACCCCCCAACAGGCGCACATTCCCATGGTCCCAGGCACCCGCCGCGGGAGAGTAGCGGGCCACACCCCGCCGCCGAAGGCGCAACCGGCCCCCGGAAACGCTCAGGCACAAGGGACCGCGACGGGAAGGGATCTCTGGAAAGCCGAACCGCGCGCAAGCGAGGGGTTCGCACCGACGGAGTAAGGGACCACACCCCCGAATCTCTCAGGTACCGCGACAGAGGGGGGTCATCTCTACCGGCATCCCGCCGGTAGATGGCCCTGTCGCGGAGACTGTCGTTTGACCCCACAACACGAGCCCACAGCCTTGCTCACGACGCCCCTCGACCCATGGCACCGTCGCCACGGCGCGCGCATGGTGCCGTTCGCCGGCTACGCCATGCCGGTGCAATACGATCTGACCGGCGACCTGCACGCCCGCTGCAGGGGCGGCGTCCTGGCCGAACACCTCCACACGCGGGCGCAAGCTGGCCTGTTCGACGTCTCGCACATGGGTCAGGCCATGCTGACCGGCCCCAATGTCGCGACTGCCCTCGAATCCTTGGTCCCCGGCGACATCGCCGGCCTGAAACCCGGCCGCCAGCGCTACACATTGCTCACCAATCCGGCCGGCGGCATCATCGACGACCTGATGGTCGCCCGTCTGGACGACAACCGCCTGTTCCTGGTCGTCAACGCCAGCCGCAAAGATGCCGATTTCGCCCACATCGCCGCCAACCTGCCAGCCGAGATCGTCCTGACCCGCCTGGACGCAAAAGCCCTTCTGGCCCTGCAAGGCCCCGAAGCCGGCACTGTCATTTCCCGTCTTTCCCCCGCAGCCGCCGCGCTGCCATTCATGGGAGTCGCGTCCGTCAGCCTGAACGGCATCGACTGCCTGATCTCCCGCTCCGGCTACACTGGCGAGGACGGTTTCGAAATTTCGGTCCAAGCCGCCCGGGCCGAAGCATTGGCGGACGCGCTGATCAGCCACGCCGAAGTCGTCCCGGCCGGCCTCGGCGCCCGTGACTCGCTGCGGTTGGAGGCCGGGCTTTGCCTCTACGGCAACGACATCGACGAACTCACCAGCCCGATCGAGGCCGGCCTGGCCTGGGTCATCGGCAAGCGCCGCAAGATGAACTGGGATTTTCCCGGCGGCCTGGTGATGCGCGATCAGCTCGACAACGGCCCCCCCCGCCGCCGCGTCGGCATCCGCCCGGACGGCCGCGCCCCAGCCCGAGGCCAGACGACCATCCTGGCAGACGATGGAACCGACGCCGGTATCGTCACATCGGGCGGTTTCGGCCCCAGCGTGAACGGCCCGGTCGCTATGGGTTACGTCCGCAAAGACCTCGCCGCCGACGGCACGCGGCTGAACCTGATCGTCCGCGGCAAGGCGATCCCAGCCACCGTCGTGCCGCTTCCCTTCGTCCCCCATCGCTACATTCGCTAACCAAGGAACGTCCCATGGCCAAAAAGAATTCGGATAAACGCTACACCAAAGACCACGAATGGGTCGTGCTGGATGGCGACATCGCCACCGTCGGCATCACTGATCACGCGCAGGAGCAACTTGGCGATCTGGTGCATATCGAACTCCCCGAACGCGACCGCACTGTCGTGGAGGCGGAAGCCTGCGCCGTCGTCGAAAGCGTCAAGGCCGCATCGGACGTCTATGCCCCGCTGGCTGGAAAAGTGGTTGAAATCAACGAAACGATCGTCGAGGACCCATCCATCGTCAACAGCGACGCCGAGGGCGAAGGCTGGTTCTTCCGCCTGGAACTCGACGATCCAGACTCGTTCGAGGAACTGTTGGACCAGGACGCCTACGACGAATATTTGGAGACCCTGTAAGCATGGATGTCCTGGCCGAGCTGACGGAACTCGAGGAAAACGACTCATTCGTCCGCCGCCACATCGGTCCATCGGAAGCCGATCTGGTGGCGATGTTGCACGCCATCGGCGCCGCCACGCTGGACGATGTCGCCGGCAAGACAATCCCGGCATCGATCCGATCCAACGACACGCTGGATCTGCCGCCGCCGATCGACGAAGCCGCGACCATCGCCGAACTGCGCGCCCTGGCGGCACAAAATGCCACCACCAAAAGCCTGATCGGGATGGGCTACCACGGCACCGTCACGCCGCCGGTTATTCTTCGAAACGTCCTGGAAAACCCCGGTTGGTACACCGCCTACACCCCCTATCAGGCCGAGATCGCCCAGGGCCGCCTGGAAGCCCTCATCAACTTCCAAACGATGATTTGCGAACTAACCGGCATGCAAATCGCCAATGCCTCCCTGCTCGATGAGGCCACCGCCGCCGCCGAGGCGATGGCCATGGCGCATGCGATCAGCAAATCCAAATCCGACGTGATGGCGGTCGCCACCGATCTCCACCCCCAAACCCTTGCCGTCCTCACAACCAGAGCCAAACCGCTCGGTATTACCTTGGTGCAGGTCTCGCCCGGAGATCTCGCCGCCATCGGCGCCGCGAATCCGTTTGCCCTGCTGTTGCAATATCCCGGCACCACCGGCGGGCTGCGCGATTTGTCGGCCGAAATCGCCACCGCCCATGCAGCCGGCGCTTTGGCCATCGTCGCCACCGATCCGCTGGCCCTGGCGCTGCTGACGCCGCCCGGAGAAATGGGCGCCGACATCGTCGTCGGGTCGGCCCAGCGCTTTGGCGTGCCGATGGGCTTCGGCGGGCCGCATGCCGGGTTCTTCGCGACTCGCGACGCCTTCAAGCGCGCCATGCCCGGCCGTCTGGTCGGCATATCCCTGGATGCAGCCGGCCAACCCGCCATGC
>JAYUEJ010000344.1:0-5563 GCA_043739265.1 Rhodopila sp.
CCATCGCGCGCGACCTGCACGCCACGCCGGCGGAATCGATCTGGGTGATCAATTCCTACCAACTCGCGGTCACCATCAGCCTGCTGCCGTTGGCGTCGCTGGGCGATGTGCATGGACACCGGCGGATCTTCTGTTGGGGGCTGCTGCTTTACACCCTGGCGTCGGTCGGCTGCGCGATGGCGACGACGCTGCCGCAACTCGTTGCGGGGCGGGTCCTGCAAGGCTTCGGCGGCGCCGGCATTATGAGCGTCAACGGCGCCCTGGTCCGCTTCATCTTCCCCCGCTCCCAGCTCGGGCGAGGCATCGGCTACAACGTGCTGGTGGTCGCGACATCCTCGGCGGCAGGCCCTTCGGTGGCCGCTGGAATCATGGCGGTCGCGTCCTGGCCCTGGCTGTTCGCCATTCAGGTGCCGTTCGGGATCGTGTCGCTGCTGATGTCGATGCGGTTCCTGCCGCGCTCGCCGCAGTCGAAGCACGCGTTCGACGTCCTCAGCGCGGCGATGAACGCGGTCACGCTTGGTCTGTTCATCATCGGACTGGACGGGATCGGTCATGGCCAATCGGCGGCCGTGATCGCGGCGGAACTCGGCGGCAGCCTGGTCATGGGTTTCGTCTTCGTCCGCCGGCAATTGACGTTGCGCCCGCCGATGCTGCCGGTCGATCTGCTGATCCAGCGGCCGATCTTCGCGCTGTCGGCGGCGACGGCGGTGTGTTCCCACGCCGCGCAGATCATCGCGTTGGTCGTCCTGCCGTTCTACTTCCAATACGCGGGCGGGCTGTCGCCGTTCGAAATCGGGTTGCAGATGACGCCCTGGCCGGCCGCGGTGGTCGTGCTCGCACCGATCGCCGGCCGGCTGGCGGATCGCTACTCGGCCGGCATCCTGGGAGGGATCGGCCTGGCGGTAATGACGAGCGGGCTGGTGCTGGCGATGCTGATGCCGGCCACCGCGTCCTGGGGCGATGTCGCATGGCGGCTGGCCCTGTGCGGCGCCGGGTTCGGCATGTTCCAATCCCCGAACAACCGCCTGCTGATCGGCAGCGCGCCGCCAGACCGGGCCGGGGCTGGCAGCGGGATGTTGTCCACGTCCCGGCTGGTGGGACAGACGACCGGCAGCGCTCTGGTCGCGGTGGTGCTGGGACTGACGCATGGCGGCCCGGATTCGATTGTGCATGCGACCCATATGGCCCTGGGGATGGCGGCTGGGTTCGCCGGTCTGGCGATGGGATTGAGTTGGCTGCGGGTGATTCCGCGATGACGGCATCCCCGTGGCGACAAAAACGCGGCGGTTCGCCGCAACCGCCAACCCTGTGATACAAGCCGACGCGCGACCCAAAAAACGGAGGAAACACTATGACATTCTCGATGTACAACGCGTCGGTTCCGATCTGCGCGCAGCAGCTTGGCGCTTTGGTTGGGATTTTGGACAAGGCGGCGGCTCATTGCGCGGCCAAGAAGATCGATGAGGCGGCATTGCTGTCGGATCGTCTGTTTCCCGACATGTTCACCCTGGCGCGGCAAATCCGTCAGGCGACCGATTTTGGCCGCAACACGCCGGGTCGCCTCGCCGGCAATGTCCCGACTGATTTCGCCGCGACCGACGACGCCAGCTTCGCCGACGCAAAGGTGCGGGCCGAACGGTCGCTGGCCTTCGTCAACACACTGACGCCCGCCATGATCGATGGAACCGAGGACAAGCAGATCAGTTGGACCGCCGGCACGCGGGAGATGTCATTCAAGGGCGAGGCGTATCTGCGCTGGTTCGGGCTGCCGAATTTCTTCTTCCACTGCACGACGGCCTACAACATCCTGCGCCATCGCGGGGTGGAACTGGGCAAGCGCGACTTCCTCGGCGCGCCTCCCTGATCGAGCGGCGGTTGGGCTGGACGGCCGATGGTCCGATCAGCCCTCCGCCGCCGCTTTCCGAGCCAGGGCTTCCTCGGAGGAGGCGATGCCGCCGTGTGCGGCCGACCAGGCGACCGGATTCTCCAGGAACTTTCGGACTTCCGACAGCGCCGCGTCGGAGAAATACGGCCGGTCCTTGCAGGCTTCCAACACGTCCCACCAGGTGCAAAGGCTGTGCAGGGTGATGTCCATGTTGGCCAGGGTCTCGAACGCACCGGGGAAGACGCCGTAGAAGAACACCACGAAGGCGTGGTTCACGATGGCTCCTGCATCGCGCAGGGCGTTGACGAAGCGGATTTTCGAACCGCCGTCGGTGGTCAGGTCCTCGACCAGCAGGGTGCGCTTGCCGACCGGAACATCGCCTTCGATCAGCGCGTTCTGGCCGAAGCCCTTGGGCTTCTTGCGCACGTAGGACATCGGCGTCCCCATGCGGTCGGCGATCCAGGCGGCGAACGGGATGCCCGCGGTTTCGCCGCCGCAGACGGTCTCGATCGTCTCGAACCCGACGTGGCGGTCGATCTTTTCCACCGCCAGATCGCAGATTTTCGACCGGGCGCGGGGGAAGTAGATGATCCGGCGGCAGTCGATATAGACCGGGGATTTCCAGCCGGAGGTGAAGGTGTAAGGCTCCTCCGGGCGGAAATTGACGGCCTTGATCTCCAGCAGGATGCGCGCGGCGGTCAGGGCGGCGTCACGATCCCACTCGGTCGCGGCGGTGGAGGCATGAGCGGGTTTGGCCATCTTGGCGCGGTCCTTATGTCGCGGGTTTATCGCGGTCTGATAGCCGATCCGTTGGGCTGGCGACAGTCCCAACACGCCGCGGCCACATTCCATCGCGGTTCAGGTTCGATCGGATGTGCCCGGTTTCGAGCGATGCGGTGGTCAGGTGCGTTGTCCGCGGCAGCGCGGCCTTGCATCCGCCAGGGCCGGCGGTCCGGTGTTTCGCCCGGGCGATTTCCCCCGCCACGCCGGTCAGGGCGTCGATCCATAATCCGTTGACCGTCCGCTGGTCGGGCTCGGAGGCCGCTGTGTCGGCCCGCAGCCTGGCCGCCACGGTGGTCATCGCGGCGGCTCAGTCCTGTGCCGGGGCCGTCTGGGAGGCGGCGGCGACAGACGCAGCGTGTCCAGCGCGGCCAGGGCGAAACTCAGGATTTGGCCGGTCGCGATCAGTTCGTGGGTGCTCCGCGGCTGGTAGGCTTCGATCGCCTGCACCGCAGCCCGGCGGGCGAGGCCGGCATCCCCGAGACCTGTATCCCCGAGACCGGCGGCCATGATGGACGCCGGGACGGCGAGCAGAAAGTCCAGCAACGGGCTGTCGGCGGTGTCGCTCATGCGGTTGGGGTCCTGGTCAAGCGGGTTATGGGATCAGATCCCCGGCGCGGATCGCCCGGAACTTGATTTCCTTAGGCGTTCCGTTGCGGTGGCTTTCGGCCTTTTCGCGGAGGTACATCATGGCCAGCCGCCGCTCCATGTAGGCTTCCTGCGGCGCGGTCGGGTTCCAGGGCACGATCATGCTGCCATCGGGCAGGATGCCGTCGGTGTTGGCGATATCCAGGCCTTCGTTCGGGTTCAGCAGCCAGTGCTGGCCTTTGGCGCCCCGGGCGGTGACCAGTTCGTCGTCGGACATGGTGCTTTGCCGAGCCGGATCGGGGGCGAGGTCTTGGGCCACCACGCCGCATCGGCGTTGCCATTCGCTTTGAACGGCGTCCGGGTCCACCGGCGGCCAGTCGCGCGGCGGCGGGCGGCCGATGGGGACGGACAGCGGTTTGGCCTGGCGGCGTTCCAGCGCCCGCAGCATGGAGTCGAACGCTCGGGCGGCGGAGGCGGCGGTGGCGATGTGGCGGCGGACGTCGTCGCGGGGTTGGCTGGCGGCGCCGCGGCGCCAGGCTGCGTTGGCGGCGTGATAGGCACTCAGTGCCTGGACACCGAGCATGAGCTCGGGCTCGTTGCGGGGGTGGAAGGCGGCGAGGGCGCGCATGGCGGCATACATGCGCCGGCTGGTGGCGGAAGTTGTGTCGGACAGATCGACCTGGGTGTTGCGCATGATGCTGCAGACGGCTTCGTCCATGACGGTGGGGTCGAGGGGGCCGTTTGGGTCGAAAATGGCGCCCGGGTTGTATTGGTGGTCTTGGATCAGGATGGGGGTCATTAATTCACGATTTGTTCTGTAATGAGGGGGAGGTTGGGGGTGGGACGGGCCAGGACAAGGAGGGGCGGGAGAAATATTTGCCTGCCTATCGGGCCGTGGCCTTGTTGCCGCGTCTCACCGATAGCGTCGGTTTGGTAGAAGTTGGCAGCACGGGCAGTCGAAAGATGTGCTATCAGGAGAATTAAGACAACCAAGGGTAGTGGGCGTGAAGCGAGGGGTTGCGTTTGTCGTTCTGGGATAATCGAGAGATCACGCTGTGGCATGGGACCACGTTAGAATGTGCGCGACGCATCCAGGCGACCGCACCGGACCTGTCCAGGTCGCGGAAAAGTCTGGATTTTGGGCGTGGCTTCTACGCAACGACGCGACAGGGCCAGGCAACAGACTGGGCACTGCGGGCAGCGAGCAAAACAGGAACGCACCCGGCTCTAATCAGTTGGAGGGGCCGGTATGACGATTTCGATCACTGGCCGAAGATTGTTTTTGCCGATGCAGGGACGTCATCTCATGATTTCTGGCGTTTTGTGGAGATGAACCGTACACTCAAGCAACCCCACCGGTCTGACCCGCTCGGCTATTTCGATATCGTCGCCGGACCCGCGAGCAGGAATTATGTTGATCGCAATGGGGTCGAAGATATGGACCAAATCAGTTTTCATACTGACACTGCGATCGCCTTGTTGATGGGCCTGACAGCGACGGTCCACGCTTTGAACTTACCAGCGAACAAGTGAGCATTTTGTCATAAGGGCCATGTGATGGGCGGCAGTTCGAATGATCCCCGGGAGCAGCTTGGGCTTCATGTTCTCCTGGTAGCGATGGCTCTGCGCGTCTTGCGCGGTGAACAATCGACGGGAATTCCACAGCTTGACGAAGTCGTCTCCTATTTGCGGACGCAGCCGCCCCGGACCTTGGAGGTGTTGCAGCACGAGGAGCCTTTGTACATTGCCGGCGATATTGTGGGGTTGGGCACTGCCGAAATCGATGCACTGCCTGCCGGGACGTGGGAAGAATACCATGGGCATTATCGCCAGATTACGGAGGGAACGCGAAGTCGTCGCCGCGACTATCTGAAGACAATATGGCCATTTCTCACTGAACTGGTGCGTCGGGGGAACGAGGTTGCGGGTGAGTACGAGCTTCAGATCGTGGGACCCGATGACGTATTGCCGGATGGAACCGAACCGTCCGCTCAAGCGGCTTTGGGTCGGTGATTTTCGTCCAGGCCGATGCGGAGTTAAGGATCGTTCGAGTAGGGCCGCGCGGCAGCGTGTTTAATCTGAGCTTCCCTCTTGCCGATACTATCAAACCGGCGGAAATCCTGGAAAAGTGACGCCTGGACCGTCCAAAACGTGGCCATGTAATCACGTCTTTGTGATTTGTACAAGGACACCGAATCGACTCTTCTTTCGCCATGTATATCGAAGCCGTCCCGAACCGGAACTCGCCCCCCGCCGTCCTGCTGCGTGAGACTTACCGCCAGAACGGCAAGTTTTGTAAGCGCACCCTCT
>JAYUEJ010000345.1:0-5548 GCA_043739265.1 Rhodopila sp.
CAGACCATTCCCCTGATATCGGAAGCCTCCGAAACAAACCGGGCGGGGCGGCATCAGTGGCTGAGTGGGACGATGGCTACGTGACCGACGTGGTCTATACGCGCAACGTCTATCAGGAGTTGATGCCGGCCTGGCTGGCAACCATTGCGCTGCTGCTCGGCCAAAGGCCACCCGATCTGAGCCAGCCGTTCCGCTATGCCGACCTGGGTTGCGGTCATGGCCTGACCGCGACCTTCGTCGCCGCGACCTGCCCGCATGCCGAGGTTTGGGCATTCGACTTCAATCCCGCGCATGTCGAAAGTGGCCGCCAACTCGCTGCCGCCGCCGGCCTGACCAATCTGCACTTCCAGGAAGCGTCGTTCGCCGACCTTGCTGACAGGGCACCCGCCGGCCTGCCCGACTTCGACTTCATCGTATCGCATGGCGTGGCGAGCTGGATATCCGCCGATAACCTGGCGAAGCTGATCCAGGTTATCGGACAGCGCCTGCGGGCGGGTGGCCTGGCCTACCTGAGTTACAACGTCACCACCGGCTGGGCGTCCATGCTGCCGGTGCAAACCCTGATGCGGGCGCTGACGCGGTCGAATCAGGGGCGATCCGACCAGGCGGCGTCGGAGATCCTCGATTATCTTGATGGCCTGAAGGACGCCGGCGCCCATTTCTTCGCCGCCAATCCGGCCGTGGCAAAGCGCCTGGCCGAAACACGCCAGCAGGACCCGCGTTATATCGCGCATGAGTTCCTGAGCGCGGACTGGCACCCGCTGATGTTCGCCGAAATGGCCGAAGCGATGGCGGAGGTAAAATGCACATTCATCGGCAGTGCGACGCCGACGGAAAATCTCGATGCGGTTGCGGTCCCGCCCGCCGTCGCCAGCCTGATGGCCAAAGCCTCCGATCCGATTCTGCGGGAGACACTGCGCGACTTCGGCAACGCACAAACCTTCCGCCGCGACATCTACCGGCGCGGCACGATGCCGATGAGGGGTCCGGAGCAAATGCGGCTGTTCGACGGGATCTCGCTGGCGTGGACCGGGCGGGTACCGGATGACCCGATCCAGTTGGCCTTAGCCATGGGGCGGTTGGACGGATTGCCGGAGATCTATGGTCCACTGATGACGATGATCATGGCGGGAGGATACACGGTTGGCATGATCCGCCGGTCCGAGGCGTTCGCCAAACGGGCCGCGACCGACCTGTCGCAAGCGGTTTCGTTGTTGATCGCGGGCGGCTATGTGCAACCCGCGCTGCCGGAATCGGTGCAGGCGGCCGCGCGTGCGGGCACCGACCGGCTGAACGCGGCGATCTGCGCCTATTCCGCCGATGGCGGGGACATCGGTCGATTGGCCGCGACGGTAACGGGGATCGGTGTGGCTGTGGATCCTCTGGAAATGCTGATGCTGCGGGAGAGATTGAGCGGCCGGTCGTTGGAGATCGAGGCATTGACCGACCGCCTGCTGGCGGCCCTGACCCGGGCGGGCCGATCGATGCAGCGGGACGGCAAGGTAATCCAGGATATGGTTCAGGCGCGCGGCGTGCTGCGAGAATCCCTGGAGGTGATCGTAAACCGGCGGCTCCCGCTGCTGGTTCAGCTCGGGGTGATCGACGCCTGAGAAGGCTGATCCTGGAACACGCGTTTGGTGTACAAATCGTTATTTTCCGAACCACGGCGGTCCCTCGTCAGGACCTGGCGTGCCGAGTATTGGGGGTGACGGAGGAGCAAAAAATGGCGCTTCGTCCAAATGCAGCTTTATCCAGTACTGCCGGGAAACCACCGCCGGACTGAATCCGCATGCCCGGTTCCACCGACACAGCAATGTTCCCTGTGGCGCCGTGGCGATGGTTCCCCGAGCCTGTCTCCGTGACGCTCCGTGGTCCTCGTTCTGCCTCCGTGGTAAAAAACGCGCCTGCCTGCGGACAAAAACAGATCCGCGACCGCCGATTCAAGCGGCAGCCCCAAACCACACGCTATCGACGTCTCAGGACAAGACGCGTGCATCGGTCAGGGCGTGTCCGAACGGGACGGTAGCAATCCCCCGGGCATTTCATACCAACCACACCGCGCGGAACCAGAAAGATCGCCAAGACGATCGGTTACAGATCGCGTCCCCGGAACCCCGTGGCGACAACGTAAAGCTCACTGGAATCCTTGCGGCTGGAGGGCGGCTTGGCATGGCGGACACTGGCAAAGTTCCGCTTCAACGCGTCCAGGATCTGCTTTTCCGAACCACCCTGGAACACCTTCGCCACGAAGGCCCCATTCGGCGACAGAATTTGAATGGCAAAATCCAGCGCCATCTCCGCCAGCGCCACGATCCGGATGTGGTCCGTCGCGGAATGCCCCGTCGTGTTCGGCGCCATGTCCGACAGCACCAGATCGGCGCCGCCGCCCAGTTCCGCGGTCAGGCGTGCCGGCATCTCCGGGTCGGTAAAATCGCCATGGATCAGAGTCGCGCCATGGATCGGGTCGATCGGCAGCAGATCGACCCCCAGAACCGACGCCGCACCCCGCTTCACCGCCACCTGAGTCCAACCGCCCGGCGCCGCGCCCAAATCGAGCACCCGCACGCCTTTATGGATAAGCTGGAACTTGTCATCCAGTTCCAGCAACTTAAACGCCGCGCGGGATCGCCAGCCCTGTTGTTTGGCCGCCACCACATACGGATCGTTGAGTTGGCGCTTCAACCAGGCCCGCGACGCGGGACTACGCTTCTTCGCCGATTTGACGAAAACCGACAGCTTGCGCGACGGCGGCATCACCGGGGCTTTGGTCATGAGCGGCAAAAATCCTTACGCCGGTCCTGGCGCAGGCGGTCGGCGCGCATCAGCCGCAGCAACACACCCTCCCGCAGGCCGCGGTCGGCAACGATTACATGCGGCGCCGGCCACACGCGGGAGATGGCGTCGAACACCGCGCAGCCGGGCAGCACGAACTCGACCCGCTCTGGCCCGACGCAAGGATGCAGGATCAGGCCATCGCGTCCGAGCGCGCGCAGGTGGGACAGGGCGTCGGCGGCTTCCTGGCGGCACAGTTCGACACCATCGACCGCCAGCCGGCGATAGCGTTCCAGGTTCAAAGCGACGCCGGCCAACGTGGTCACCGTGCCGCTGGTGCCCAGCAGCCGAACGCCGCCTTCGCGGATTTCGCGCGCGATGCAATGCACTTTCTCGAACGGGCGCAGACGCTCGACCACGTCGGACACCATCGCTTCGAAACCGTCCTCGGTAAAACCCGCGTCGCCCCAGCGTTCCGCCAGCGTGACCACGCCGATGGGCAGCGAAACATAGCCGATCAGTTCCGGCCGGCCGTTGGTCAGGCGCACCCAGGCGAGTTCCGTCGAACCCCCGCCGATATCGAACAGCAGCGCTCGGCGCCCATCGCACGGCAGCAGCGGCGTGCAGGATTCCAACGCGAGTTCGGCTTCCTCCCGGCTGGAGATGATGCCGAAATCGAATCCCGTCTCCTGCTTGACGCGCCCGAGGAAGGCGGGGCCGTTGGTCGCGCGCCGGCACGCTTCGGTGGCGATGGCGCGCACCTGACGCACCTGACGGCGGGCCAGCCTCGCGGCACAGGCATGCAGGGCGCCGATGGCACGGTCCATCGCGGCTTCGTTCAGGCAACCGGTGCTGTGCAAGCCCTCACCCAGCCGGACGATGCGGGAGAAACTGTCCAGCACGCGGAAACTGTCGCCCGAGGGGGTGCCCACCAGCATCCGGCAGTTATTGGTGCCGAGGTCCAGCGCGGCGAAAGCGGGTCCGAACACCCGGCGCGCGTACTCCGGCCGCGCATCACTACAGTGTGCGGCGGAGTCGGGTTCGGCGGGGACGTGAACCGGCATCATGCGAGGATTGTCAACCGACTGGCGGTGGTGAGCAAGCACCGAATGCAAGTCACGCGACAGGCCACCGGAGAGGCCGGACGTCCTGGCCGCGCCACAGTGATAAAAGACGCGTTCGATTCGTGGAGACGGGCGCAACGGGCGCCGTGACCTGGCAATCCCGGGGATGGAGCACACCGGGCGGGGGATCGCCACGTTACGACGCTACTGGTGATTCCATTCATGGCCTCCATGAGTAGTATTTGGTCTCACGTCAGCGTCGGCGTATGGTATAATTCACCGTTTGCGACAAATTCTGTCGCGATGCGTGCGGAGACAATCGGAGGCTAACATGGGCCAGCTTACCCGGATCGCCCGTTCCAAAGCGGCCAGCAGATTCGCCGCCGGCTGTGTTCGGTTCAGTTCCTCGAAATAAGCCACCAGCCCCCTGATCTGGACGCCAGCCCGCCGACTGACTGCGATCACGCCTTATTGTCGGATTGCGCCTCCTGCCGTCCCGCCTTCATCCGCGCGATACTGGCCCGCAATTCGTCAAGAATCGGCTCCAATGGCTCGATCTGTCCTGCCTCGACCTCGGCCTTGCTCTGCACCAGAGAGGCAAGCCAACCCGCTGGGATGTTGTCCTCAACCATGTCCATACTGCCGACCATAAGCCGGAAATCGGCCTTTTTCCATCCAATTCGTCGGGACCTATCCGCAAGATCGCTTCACCATCGACCCAGCCCCCCAACCCGCGCTAATACCCCCCCATGAACCCGACCGACCTCTACGCTCGCCTCCGCGAGACCGTCCTGACCGCCCTGGCCCAGATCATCCCCGACCTCCCGCCGGACATCGCCGCGCGGGTCGAGGTCACCCCCACCCGAGACCAGGCCCACGGCGACATGGCCACCAACGCCGCCATGGTCTCGTCCAAAGCCGCCCGCCAGCCGCCCGCCAGGATCGCCGCCGCCCTCGTCCAGCACCTGACCGCCGGCCCCGACATACAGACAGCGGAATCCGCCGGCCCCGGCTTCGTCAACCTGCGCCTGCGCCCCGAATCCTTCCGCGCCCTTCTCCCCGTCATCCTGGCAAACCCCGAAACCTACGGCGACGCCACCACTGGATCGGGCACCAAAATCAATGTGGAATATGTCTCCGCCAATCCCACCGGCCCCATGCACATCGGCCACTGCCGAGGCGCCGTGGTCGGCGACGCCCTGGCCAACCTCCTAACCAAAGCTGGCTACACCGTCACCAAGGAATACTACATCAACGACGCCGGCGCCCAGGTTACCGCCCTCGCCTGGGCCGCCTACTGGCGCTACCTGCAAGCCATCGGCTCCCCCATGACCGAACACGAATTCGCCGAGGAAGTCCCCGGCGGCCTGCAATACAAAGGCGAATATCTCATAACCGTCGGCCAAACCCTGGCCGCGAACTTCCAGGCGTCCCTCGCCACCCCGGACCTCGGCATAGCCTCCCCCGAGATCTGGCTGGACACGGTGAAAGACCTGACCATCGACGCCATGATGGCCGAAATCCGCGAGGACCTCCGTCTGCTCGGTGTCCAACCGGACATCTTCAGCAGCGAACGCGCACTGGTGGCCTCCGGCGCCGCCGACGCGATCATCGAGACACTCCACGCCGACGGCCTGATCTACGAAGGCGTCCTGGCCCCCCCCAAGGGCAAAACCCCGGACGATTGGGAACCCCGGCCGCAAACCCTGTTC
>JAYUEJ010000346.1:0-5541 GCA_043739265.1 Rhodopila sp.
GTGTCTGGAAAGGTCAGGGTCGGCTATGCGGAGAAATGCGTTGAATTAAACCAGCGCCACCCGCAGCTCCCGCCCAACAATCTTCGCCGCCCGCAGCAAGCTTTCCAGCGTCGCACTTCCGTTCGTGGGATCCAGCAACCGGTCCACCTGCGTCCGGCTTGTTTTCATCAGCACCGCCATGCGCGCCTTGGTCAGGCCTTTGTCCTTCATCGCCCCGGCGAGTTGTTCGGCGATGACGCTTTTGATCGCCGCCGCCGTCACGTCCTCGCGGAGGCCCTTTTCGTCCAGCCAGCTTTCGAAGCTGCTGCCGAGGTGGGGGTTCGCCTGTTTGGTCATGTCGAGAGTTCCTTCAACCGTTGATACGCCAGCGCCAGTTCCGGCCCCGGTGTCGTCTGTGTCTTCTTGATGAACGCCGTCAGTGCCACCAGCGTCCCGCAGTGAAATCCAAACAAAACCCGAACCTCCCGCCGACTGGGGAGGGAGGAGCGAACTTCCCACAGACCCTTCCCCATCGGCCGGCAGACCGGCAACCCGATCGGCCAACCGAATTGCACCCGGGCGATGTCGCGGCCGAGGGTCCGCTGATCCTCCCGCGGCAAATCGTTAAGCCAATCACGCACCGGTTCGTTGCCTGCCGCCGATCGCCAGAAGACCAGCGGAATCGGCTTAAGCGCCCCGGTCATCTGAACCTCTCTGTACCAAAATAGGTTCCGCGTTGCAAGTGGAATCTTGTGCCGTTGGTCGGCCAAACGTCGGAACCAGGACGAAGCGGCTTTTTAGGTGGGGTGACGGTTCGCATCGATACCTCTGCCATTGGGAAACTCACCCGCGCAGGCAACACCAAAAGCGTTAAGAAACGCCTAACAACCCGCCTCGCCCACCACGGCCATCGCACCTGTCGTCGATTCAGGACACCGCGACCGCGGGGTCGGTGTGACGGATCGTGCGTTTGAAATTCCTGCATTCACCACAGAGGCACGCCGATACAGGCGAATGAACGCAGACCGGCTTTTCTCCGCCGCCACCGGGATGCTTAACCCGACCGAGCGCGGCAGCCTGCTTTTTCCGCGCTCATCAGCGTTTATTGGTATTCATCCGCGGTAACTTTGTCCGTTTGAACGTCCAATGCCGGCACCTGGTGCCACCAGGCCGACCAACGCCCGGCCGCGCCAGTTTAACCTGCCCCGCCGCCCCGGCGCTTGCCCCATCCCCCTCGCGGGGGCCAAAGTTGCCGGCTGCTAAACCTAAGGAACCGCCACCTATGACCAACCGCGCCATCATCGGCGATTCCCCCCGCCGGCGAGAGGACGCCCGCTTCGTCACCGGCCACGGCGCCTATCTGGATGATTTGCGCTTCGACGGCGTCTCCCATGCTGTTTTCTTGCGCTCCCCGCATGCCCATGCACGAATCGCCGCCATCGACACCGCCGACGCCCTGAAAACCCCTGGCGTCCTGTCCATTCTCACTGCGAAAGAGGTCGCCCAAGACGGCCTTCGCCCGCTGCGTCCCACAGTGGAAGCCAACGTCCAGACCAACGAGCCGTTCCGCTTCCTGCCGCAGCCCCTGCTGGCCGAGGACACGGTACGCTACGCCGGTGAACCGATCGCCCTGGTCGTGGCGGAAACCCGTAATCAGGCGCTCGACGCAGCGGAACGCATCGTCATCGAATACGAACCGCTGCCCGCCATCGTCCAGGCCCTGGACGCGCTGCAACCCAATGCGCCGCGGTTGACCGCCGCGGTCTCCGACAACCTGTGCCTGGACTGGCACTGGGGCCAAACGACGGCGGTCGCGAACGCGATCCAAACCGCTGCCCATGTCGTAACGATCACCCTGAACAACCACCGCATCGTTACCAACCCGATGGAACCGCGCGGCGCCATCGGCCGCTACGACGGCCGCTACACCCTGCATGTGTCCAGCCAGAACATCCACGGCAACCGCGACACCGCCGCCCGCGCCCTGGGCGTTGACCCATCCGCCGTGCGCTTCATCGCCCCCGACGTCGGCGGCGGCTTCGGCGCCAAGAATTTTGCCTACGCCGAACACGCCTTGATCCTGTGGGCCGCGCGCCGCACCGGCCGGCCGGTCAAATGGATCGCCACCCGATCGGAAACCTTCCTGTCCGACCATCAGGCCAGGGACCACCTGGCGACCGCCACCCTGGCGCTGGACGCCGATGGCAACTTCAAAGCCCTGCATGTGGACAGCATCGCCAATTTGGGCGCCTACATGGCGGGCGGCTCCGGCGCCGTCCAAACCAACCAATATCCCCACCTGCAGGGCACGGTGTACTGCCTTCCCGTCATGGCCCTGCATGTCAGGGCGGTTCTGACCAACACCACCCCCATCGGCGTCACCCGCGGACCCGGCTTCGGTGAGGCGGTCAACATCATGGAACGCCTGATCGACGCGGCCGCGACGAAATTCAACTTCGACCGTATCGAACTCCGCCGCCGCAACCTGGTCCGCACAACCCCGATGACAAACGCCTTCGACTTCACCGTGGACAGCGGCGACTTCCTTGCCCACTTCGATACAGCAATGACCAACGCCGATTTCGTTAATTTCCCGCAACGGAGACAGGCCAGCGAAGCCCGGGGCAAACGCCGCGGCATCGGCCTCGCGTGCCACATCAAGGCGACCGGCGGCTTCCCCACCGAAAATGTCGATATTCGCTTCGAGACCGATGGAACCGTATCCCTGATCACCGGCACCCAGACGATCGGCCAGGGCCACGAGACAACCATGCCGCAAATCCTCGCCGACCGCCTCGGCCTGCCCAACGCCCGCATCCACCTGAAGCAGGGCGACACCGACCTGATCCCGATGGGCGGCGGCCATGGCAGTTCGCGCGCCACCTACATGGGCGGCACCGCGATCTGGCGCGCCTCCGACATCATCATCGCCAAAGGCAAAACCATCGCCGCGCACGCGCTGGAGGCAGCCGAAGCCGACATCGTCTTCGCGGACGGCCTGTTCCGGGTGACCGGCACCGATCGCATCATCAGCTTGCCGGACCTCGCGGCCGCGGCCCCGGGGGCGCTCGACACCTACCACCAGTGGACACGCCAAGCCATGACGTTCCCCAACGGCACCCACATCGCGGAGGTCGAAATCGATCCCGAAACCGGCGCCGTCAGCCTGGAACGCCTGACCGCAGTCGATGACTACGGCATTCTTGTCAACCCCATGGTCGCCGCCGGCCAGGTGCATGGCGCCATCGCCCAGGGCGCCGGCCAGGCGCTGCTGGAACACGCGGTGTATGACCCGGAGTCAGGCCAGCCCATCAGCGGCAGTTTCATGGACTACGCCATGCCGCGCGCCGATGACCTCCCCGGCTTCGACATCAGCTTCGCCGGCACACGCTGCACCACCAACCCGGTCGGCGTGAAAGGCTGCGGCGAGGCCGGCGCCATCGCCCTGTTCCCCGCCATCGCCAACGCCATCGCCGACGCCGTCGGCGTAACCTGTTTGAACGGTCCCGCCTCGGCCAACCGGGTCTGGCAGGCGATGCGGCGCATTAATACCGAACGCATTACCGATCAGGCAAAAACCTGAGGCGATGCCGGCAATCGACCGGATCACCGCCCCCTTGCCATCAGCCGGTGAAATGCCTGATGGCATCGGGATCGAAGCTGAACCCCCAGCCCGGGCGATCCGTCACGATGGCGTGTCCGTTGGCGTCGAGTTCGATCCGCTCACGGTAGATGGCCTCGAACCACGGCATATATTCCAGATAGTGACCACCGGGCAACGCCGCCAACAACGGCAGACTCATTTCGGGAAACAAATGCGACGAGCAGGGAATGTGGAACGCCTCGCACAGGTGGCCGGCTTTCAGGAACTCGGTCGGGCCGCCCATCCGTTGCAGATCCGGCATCATCACGTCGCACGCGCCGGCTTGCAGCATCGCCAGCACACCGCGATGCGTATAAACCGTCTCACCGGACGCGATCGGGGTATCCAGCGCGGCTCGGATGGTCGCCTCGCCCTGGTGATCGTGGCAGATCACCGGTTCCTCGAACCATGTCAGGTTCAGCGGTTCCATCATCCGCCCGATCCGGATCGCCTGCTTGACGCTCATTTGCTGGTTGGCATCGACCATCAGGGCGATGTCCGGCCCGATCACCTCCCGCACCGCCGCGACGCGCGCGACCATGCGGTCAGGGTCCGTCGGCCCGACGCGGGTCTTCATCGCCCGGAATCCGCGATCGACGAAACCGCGCGCCTGGGCCTGTAGTTCATCGATGGTCGTTCCCAGCCACAGACCGCCGCTGGCATAGGTGGGAACGGCGGTCCGGCAGGCGCCGATCAGATGCGCGACGTTCAAACCCGCCGCCTTGCCGCGCAAATCCCACAGCGCGTTATCGACCGCGGCCAGACCGACGATCGAAACCCCCTCATAGCCGAGGAAGTTCAGGTCTTTCCACGCCCCGGCATTCAGCGCCCCGCCGATCCGCGGGTCCATGCCGACGACCAGATCCTCCAACTGGCGGATCATTTCCAGAATTACGCTTAGCCGGCGGTTGTTGGTCGAGAAAACCAGGCCCTCGCCCGTCAGACCTTCATCGGTGTCGAGGAACGTCAGGACGCAGTCGGCGGACCGGATGGTCCCCAGGATCGCGGTCGGGATCGGCGGATCGATCGGCAGATGCACCACCTGGGTGCGCAGACGGGTGATTTTCATGGCGGTTTCCTCGTTTGACCCGATGAGTCGGTTGCATGGAAGTGTGGCACGATGGGATTGGCCGGCACAGAGGCGGCTTTTGCCTTGGTCGGTTGGGCAGGTCCTGGTTACCGGACGCGGACGTTCAAACGGACAATTTTACCGCGGATGAACCTTGCCGACCCCGCGGTCGCGGTGTCCGAAACCGACGACCGTTCAAATGCGACTGTAGCGGCGCCGCCAACTCACGTCATTTCCTGTCAGCCCAAAAACGATCTACAAGACCAAATGCGTTACCGCGTTCAGCACACCACCCAATATGCCTATGGCAGCCCCGTCGAACTCGCCGCCCATATGATGCATCTGCGCCCGCGCCCGGTGCCGTGGCAGACCATCATCTCCGAGCGAATTACCTCCGATCCGGTGCCGGCCCGCCGGCGGGATGGGCATGATCATTTCGGCAATCATGTGACGTGGCTGTTCCTCGACCTGCCGCATGCCGATTTTGAGGTCACGTCGGATTCGGTAGTGGAGGTCGATTGCCCGCCGCCGCCAGCCGCCGAGGATACGCCGGCCTGGGAAAGCGTCGTGCAGGCGACGCACGGCCACCAGGGGTGGGAGGCCGTCGAATTCCGGTTCGGCACCGCGATGGCCCCGATCGACGCCGCCGCGAAAGCCTATGCCGGCGAATCATTCACCGAGGGCCGGCCGGTGCTGGAGGCGCTGCTGGAGCTCAACGACCGGTTCTATACCGACTTCCGCTTCCGTTCCGGGGTGACCACGATCTCCACCCCGGTGTCGCAGGTGATGAAGCGGCGCGAGGGTGTCTGCCAGGATTTCTCCCATGCCATGATCAGCGGATTGCGCGGCA
>JAYUEJ010000347.1:0-1801 GCA_043739265.1 Rhodopila sp.
TCTCACAATCCAGTTTTGCGCGGTCGAATCGAGCAACGGATATCCCGACGATGACATGATTTCAGCCGATAGAACGCTTCCATCAGTACCGACTTGAAACCGCAACTCCACCGTACCCTGCATTCCCCGACTCTGAGCATAACTGGGATAGGGCGGCAGGCCGTTGGTTTGTTCGGGTTGTGATGGTCGTTCGCCGTCACGCAGCTGTGATAGCCCGACACCGTCGCCCAAGTGCACCTCAAGTTCAGTTTTAGCCTGCGGCGGTGCGGGCGCGGGGGCGGGTTGCGATGGACGGGGCATTGGCGGATCCGGACGCCGGGCGGAGTGGGTCTGGGGGGGGGGTACGGGTTTGGCCGGCGGTTGGATCGGCGCAGCTTTCGGTTGCGGATCGGCTTGTTGAGGAGCGACCATGGGGACGGGCGCAGGCGCGACCGGCTCGGCCTCGGGTTGAGTGGCGAGCGATAGGGGAGTTGGCGGCGGCGTGTCAGGGGCGCCAAGCCGCGGCTGGGAAAGCTGGTCATTATTTGTCGGGGCTTCGTTTTTTTTGGGGGGCTGTCCAGGCTCTTGCGATGGTGGTGGGGAAGGCGGAGGGGGCTGTTCTCCCTGGAGAGTGCTGCTGGGTAGATTCTCGGGAGAGGAGCCTGGATTGGACCGACTACCGTCTCCGTGTTCAAGTTCGATATCAACGTGGGAAGGATCCGGTGGCGTCGGAAGTTCAAATTTTGCCGCCAGGAAGAACAGCGCCACCCCGGCGAAGATGTGCACCACGGATGAGACAGCTAGGCCTACTTTCATCCCGCGCTCGGCGGCAGCAGGCGTGGGCGGGGATCAACGCCGTAGGGCAAGCCAAAGGCAGCGGCGGCGATCGGCAGCGCCTGGTCCGGGGTGGCGTCGGCGACAATTCGGCCACGCTGCAAAACCACCATGCGATTCGCATAATCCCGCACCAGATCAAGCGCGTGCAGCACGACCACAACCGCCGCTCCGTTGCGCGCAAGGCCTGCCAGCAACGCCATGATCGCATGCGCGGCATCGGGATCGAGATCGGCGGTGGGTTCGTCGAGCAGCAGGATATTGGCCTCGGTGGCAACGACCCGGGCGAGCATGACGCGCCGTGCCTGCCCGCCAGAAATGCGGTCGATGCGGGCGTGCTGCAAGTCCACGACGCCGCACAGACGCATGGCGCGGGCGATTGCGTCCGGGTTGCTATCGCCGTGTGGCAGCCGGCCGAGCGCGACGATTTCCCCCACCGTCAAGCCCCAGGTACTGCGCGCGCCTTGCGGCAGATAGGCGACCTGACGCGGATCGGGCACTGGTAAGCCCGGCAGCAAGCCGGCGAGCGCCCGTAACAAGGTGGTCTTGCCGGCGCCGTTCGGCCCACACAGGGCGACCATTTCACCAGCCCGCGCTTGGAACGCGATGTCATGCAGCACCGGAACGCCGCCGAGTGCGATCCGTTGGGCGTTCAGCGCGATCACGGGGCCACCTTGCCGGCGATGCGGATCAGGAATGGTGCCCCGAGCAACGCGGTCAGTACCCCCAAAGGCGGCTCCTGCGACAATGGCAGCAGTAACGGCGCGGCCCGGGTCAGCAAATCAGCGCCCAACAGCAATGCCGCCCCGGCCAGAACCGACGCCAGCAGCAATCCGGATGGCCGTTCCCCGAGCCAAGGCCGCAGCAAATGCGGCACCACCAGCCCAACGAACCCGACACTTCCGGCCACCGCCGTCCCGCCGCCCACCACCAAAGCCGTACCAAAAGCCGCCCAGCGCAGTGTATGCCCGACCGGCCGCCCGAGACT
>JAYUEJ010000348.1:0-5503 GCA_043739265.1 Rhodopila sp.
AAACCTTGGGGCCGGATAAATCCGGGCTGTCGGCCAAAAAATCGAACGCGAGACCATGTTCGGGATCGTCGATCCGGTTGGTCAGCGGCAGATTCAGGCGCAAAAGCGAGTAGAACAGGTGATGTTTCGCCAATTCCAGACGCTTCCAGCGCCGCAGATTCTGCTCGTCGGTCAAATCCGGGATGGTCCGATTGTGCCGACACGCAATACACAGCGTCGATCCGCCGTTGGTTTCCACCAGCCAGTTGCAGGCATCATGGCCGGCGTTATCGCACAGGCGCACCAGCAGTGATGGTTTGGCCAGCGGACTCAGGTCGTCGCCTTCCGGTTCCAGCGCCGAAACCACCATCGAAGATGACAGAAAACCGAGCTGATGGCCGCAGGACTCGCACCGTATATTCTCGAAATAAACCATTTGTCCGCAGTGTTGGCACTTGAACAACCTCATACCCGCCCCTTTCCGGCTACCGCCGCGCTGCCGGAAAGACGTCAGTCTTCCTTCGTCCCAAGTGGCGAAATGCGGCAGTACGGTTGGAAGCGCCCGAAGCCGCTGATCGTTCCGGCGCACCGGCCAGATCACCGGGTTCGACCGATCACGTCAGCGCAAGGTCAGAGGTAACAGTGCTGCCGGGTAAGCTCCAAATGCTCCCATGTCGGCGCGGTCGCGACGATGTCACCGCTTGCGCCAGGACGGCCAATCGACCGCCCGGCTTTCCCGCACCAATAGCGTGCGATCCGCCGTCAGATTGGCCAGGAACACCACCAAATTGGCACAGGCGGCCCGAGCGCTGGGCACGATCAGACCATCGAACTCCAGAAAATACGCCGCCGCGGCGATGGCGCGCGTTGCCTCATAGTCGAACCCCGGCCAGCGTGCCGGATCGACACCCAACTGTTCCAGTTCGGTCACGTCCATGAACCGCAACGTGCGTCCGGTCGAGGCTTCCAAACGATGGATGTCATGCGCCAATCGGCTCGGCCAGACCACTTCCAGCGACAGCCGAAAGCCGATCTCGGCCAGGGCACCGGCACGCTCCAGGCTGGTGTAAAGAACCGGCCGTTCATCGCCGGGCGACCAGCGGCCTGGCCCGGTGGAGCCCGTGAGAGCGTCCCGCCCAGCGCGCGTGACACGCCAGACGTCGCCGCGGAAAACCTCGGTCGCCCGCCCCTCCAGCGCATCGATCAGGGCGCGGTCGTGCGGGCGCATGGCTTAGGTGTAGGTGCTCTGGTCGAGGCTTTCGATCACCCCGAGGACAGTTTCGGCCTGGCCGGTCTGGATCAGATCGATTGGCCGCTTGCCGTCGAGCAGCCGATGCCGGGCATACAGCCACATCCGCGTTTCATCAGGCGCATAGAATTCCGCCAGCCGGTCGATGACATACCGCAGATCGGATATGACAAGCTGCGTCTTCGGATGCGGCAGTGCCTTGCCGGAGGTCCAACGCGACACCGTGGCCGGTGACACAGCGGCGATGTTCGCCACGTCCGCACCACGCAATCCGCCGGAAGCCTTAATGTTTTCCAGAACCGTGACCATGGCGCTTTCCATAACCGAACAAGCCTTAAGGAGAAGTTAACGCCGGCATTATAAATTGAAATTTCACGAAAAGCAATCGTGAAATGGAAACGTAACTCACGATCGCGCCATGGCGGGCAACTGCCAGGCGCCGCGCTGCGGGACGGGCAGACCAAGATTCTCCCGCAACGTGGCGCCGGTGTATTCCTTGCGATAGAGGCCGCGCCGCTGCAATTCGGGTACAACGAAGCGAACGAAATCCTCGAACGACCCCGGCATGTGGGTGCCGGCGATCACGTAGCCATCGCAGGCGCGTTCGGTGAACCAGTGTTCCAGCCGGTCGGCGATGTCGCGGCCGCTGCCGACGATCGCTTCCCGCGGGCGGCCGCGGCGGGTGACCTCCAGGAAGTCGCGCACCGTCGGGTTGCGGCCGATCACCCGCACCACCCGGTCGCGCATGGCCTGCATGCCGGACATGCCTTCCAGTTCCTCGGCGGTGAACGCCTCGTCCATCCCTTTGGTCTTGAAGTCGAAGTTCATTGCTTCCGACAGCAGCGACAAGCCATCAACTTCTTTATACAGCGAGTCGATCACCGCCATCTTGTCTTCGGCTTCGGACCGGGTTTCCGCGACGACCGGATAGGCAATCGTATTGACGGTCATCAGGTCTGGATCGCGCCCGAGCCGGGCGACCTCGGCCTTCAATTCAGCGTATTGCCGTTTGCCGTCCGCCAGGTCCGCATGGGCCACGAACACCGTCTCTGCCCAGCGCGCGGAAAACGTCTTGCCGCGGGCGCTGGCACCGGCCTGGATCACCACCGGATGCCCCTGAGGGCTGCGCGGTACGGTGAACGTCCCCGCCGAATTCAGGAATTTCCCTTTATACTCCAGCCGGTGAACCTTTGCCGGATCGGCGAACAGCCCGCTGTTCTTATCCACGACCAGCGCGCCGTCTTCCCACCCGTCCCAGCAGCCATGGACAATCTCCATGAACTCGTCGGCCCGATCGTACCGAAGATCATGCTCCATATGGACCGCGCGTCCCATATTATGTGCCTCGCCGTCATTCACCGACGTCACCACGTTCCACGCCGCTCGGCCGCCGGTCATGTGATCCACGGTCTGGAACCGCCGAGCCACATCGAACGGTTCATAATACGTCGTGGACGCGGTCGATCCGATGCCCAGATATTTCGTCCCGAACCCCATCGCCATCATCGTTACGACCGGATCGATCTTGACCACGCGGACACCGTTGGCGACAACCTCGGCCGGATTGCCGCCGTAGATGTCGGGCATCGCCAGGCGGTCGTCGAAGAAAGCGAGCTGAAACTTCCCCGCCTCCAGAATTTGGCCGATCTTCTGGTAATACGCGGCGGAGGTGAAATCGGAACGAGCCTCCGGATGCCGCCAGGCGCTCGCCAACGTGGTGCAGTTCTGCGCTTGCAGGAAACCCACCATGACCATCTGCCGCATCGTTTCGATCCTATCCTATTGGCGCATCAGGTGGTCCCGAACGCTGGTGCCGGTTCAACCGCATGGAGGGGTAACGCCGTGGTCATCGAGATACGGCTTCCACCAATAGTCTGGACTGTACGGCGGCAATGTCCAGGCCGCCCGGGAGTCAGAATTGGTAACGCCGAAGCCCGCCATCGACCGGGATCACCGTGCCGGTAATATACCGGGCGAGCGGCGAGGCAAGCCACACCGCCATGACGGCCAGATCTTCCGGTTCGCCCCAAAATCTGACCGGGATTTCCGTTTCGGCAAAAGTCTTGCGGTAATCGGGCGGATAATTACGCAAAATTTGCTCGCTCATGATCCGCCCGGGTGGGATCGAGTTGATGGTGATGCCAAACTGCCCGACCTCGCGCGACAGGCCCTTGGCCCAGGCATGGATGCCGGCCTTGGCGGCGAACGCGGCATTCAGGTGTTCGGGCTCGCTCTTGCCGGTGATGTTGATGATGCGGCCCCAGCGATTCTCGATCATCTTCGGCAGCAGCGCGTGCGTAAGCTGGCGGGGTCGGGTGAAGTTCAGCGTCATCGCCTCGGTCCAGCGTTCCTCCGGCGCATCGATCGGCAACACGCGGCTGCCGCCGGCGTTGTTCACCAGGATGTCGATGCGGCCCAATGCCGCCAGCGCCGCGTCACTGAGTTTAGCGGCGGCGTCTTCCTCCATTACGTCCTGCTTCACCAGGATCGGGCGCGGGTTCTGTGCGGATTCAACCTCGTCGGCCATGGCCTCCAGCAGTTCGATCCGTCGTGCCGCGGCGACCACCTGCACGCCCTCCGCCGCCAGGGCCTTCGCGATCGCTCGCCCGATTCCCATGCTGGCGCCGGTGACCAGAGCGGTTTTTCCTTTGAGTTGCAGATCCATCCGGCAGTTCCCCTGGCATGATGGGGACTGTCATAAACCACGACATCCCGGTTGTCATTGCGGGCCGCGAAGCGACGCGGCCATCGCCGGCGCAGGGCGATTGTCAGGCATCAGAGGTACCTCGGTCTCATCTCGAATCCGAGACCCCATCGGCCGCAACCCCATCGCCGGAGAAATCTCCCGCGCCCGTCGAGTTCGGCGTGTAAACATGGTCGTGCGGGTCGATCGATGAAGCATGCGTCCGAACCGAAATAGTTACCTCGGCGGCCCGAGGCGGCATCGTTACATTGACGGCCCGAGGCGGCAGGGGGGGCAGGCACAGCGCGAGGATGAGACTCAGCCGACGCGTTGGTTCAGTGGCCCTTCCACTCCGGCTTGCGCTTTTCGAAGAAAGCGTCGCGTGCTTCCTTCGCGTCGTCGGACTTCGACAGCGCCACCGTCATGCCCTGCTCAAACCGGTAGCCGTCGCGCGGCGGCATGTGCATCGTCACGTTCATCGATTGTTTGGCGTAACGCATGGCGAGCGGGCTTTTCGACGCGATCTCGGTCGCCAGTTTCATTGCTTCCGGCATCAACTGCTCCAGCGGCACCGAACATTCGATGACGCCGGTGCGGTACAGTTCCTCCGCCGGGACGCGCCAGCCGGTGTAGAACATGCGGCGGGAGCGGGAGCGGCCAAAGAACTGCTGCAGCACGGCCGCACCACCCATCAGGCCGATATCGATCTCCGGCATGCCGAACACTGCGTTGTCGGAGGCCAGGATGATGTCGCAGGCAGCGACCAGGCCGAAGCCGGCGCCCAGGGCAGGGCCGTTGACCGCGGCGATGACCGGCTTGGCGCATTCGTGGATGGAATTGAACATCTCCCGCACATAGCGGTTGAACGCCCAGTATTCGCCGGGGGTGTCGCCGGTCGGTCGCGCCTTCATGTCGGCGCCGGCAGAGAACATTTTGCCAAATCCGGTCAGAATGGCGACCCGGACATCGTCACGGTCGGTGAAGGAGTCGAACGCCTGGATGAGTTCTTCTCGAAATGCGGTGTTCTGCGCGTTCACCGGCGGGCGGTTCATCATGACAGTGGCGATGTGGTCCTGCACGGTGACCTGGATCAGTTTGGCCATGTTTGTTTCCCTCTGGTTTGGTATTTGTCGTGGTGGTGCCATAGGTTCGGACGCCGGTCCAGCAACGGGCATGGTAGCCTGCATTCCGGTCGGAAAGGCAATCTTCACGCAGCAAGGCAATGACAGAAGTCGTTATGCCACCAATCATCAAAATTCCTGATATGATTGCGGAATATCGGGTTGATCAACTGTTGGCGCTCCGGTGGAAGGCCGCGCGAGAGCTGACGGGATGCGTGAATCCGCAGCAGGCCGTACGTCTGCGTTAGAGCATTTTCACCCTGACTGGAAATGTTGAGTCAGCCGAGTGGCATGGCTCAGCCCTGCCATGGCTCAGCCCTGCCATGGCTACGGCGTTCACACATTCTACTTGCGGATCGCCACTTGTGAATCGATTGATTCCTCGATTCTCTGATCCTGTCATGCAGGGCGGGTCATTATGGTGGAACGGGTCGGGGCACTGGGTTATTTCGGGGACGCGCGGCGCGCGGC
>JAYUEJ010000349.1:0-5503 GCA_043739265.1 Rhodopila sp.
GCACCACCGCCTTGCAACAGTTCCAGATGCCCTTGACGTTGACCGCCATCGCCGCATCCCAGTCGGTTTCCGCGATCTGGTTGAACCGGCCGCCGCGCAATGATCCATACAGGGCGGCGTTGTTGATCAACGCATCGATCCGCCCGAACCGAGCCATCGCGCGTTCGGCCATCGCTTCGCACGACGCGGCGTCCGTGACATCCAGCGTCACGCCGAACGCGTCGTTGCCTGCCGCCGCCACCGCCGCCGCACAATCCGCCACATCGCCGGCCACCACATGGGCGCCGGCGCGCCCCAGGCTGGACGCATATTCGAACCCCAGGCCGCGCGCGGCCCCGGTGATCAGGATGACTTTTCCGGCGATGCTCATGATGGTTGCTCCTTCGAAATTTGCTCATCAGGACGACAATGGGCTAACTGCGGAAACCCTAACCGTCCAAAGAAAGACCAACAATGGCGCCGAATACCAGGCGGGTGTTCTACGTGAACAACGTCGCTGCACAGGTTTACCTCGATATGCTGGCACAGCGGCCGGACATCCATGTGGACAGGCTGGAAAACGAGTCTCCCGAGCACGAACTGGAACCGGTTCTGGCGCAGGCGCATGCCTATCAGATCGGCAGCAGCCGGCAGGAACTGGCGATGGCCCTGCAAGGCTACACGCCGTTGCTGAACCGCTGTCCCAACCTTCTGATCCTGTCCACCAACGGCGCCGGGTTCGACACCGTCAACCTGGCGGACGCCACGGCAGCGGGGGTCGCCGTGGTCAACCAGGCCGGCGGCAACAAGGAAGGGGTCGCCGAACACGTCATGGCGATGATGCTGACGTTATCAAAACGCATCGTCCAGTCCGACCACGCCATGCGCAGCGGTGCCGCTTACGACCGCCGAGACTTCATGGGCGACGACGTTCAGGGCCGCACGATCGGCATCATCGGCCTGGGCCACGTCGGCAGCCGCGTGGCGGAACTGTGCCGCGGCCTGTTCCAGATGCGGGTCATCGCCTACGACCCCTACCAAACCGCCGGACAAATCGCCGCCAAGGGTGCCGAGAAGGCCGCCACAATGGAAGACATGCTGCGAGCCGCCGACTATGTCTCCATCAACTGCCCGCATACGGCGGAAACCAGGGGGATGATGGGTGAAGCCCAGTTCGCGATGATGCAGCCGCACGCCTTCTTCATCACCACGGCGCGCGGCGGGATTCACAATGAGGACGCCCTCGCCGCCGCCCTGACCGCGAAGCAAATCACCGGCGCGGGACTGGATGTCTGGGAAGATGAGCCGCCGCCGTCGGACCATCCGTTACTGCGGTTCGACAACGTGCTGGTCAGCCCGCACACGGCGGGGATCACGAGGCAGTCGCGCCACAACATCGCGAAGATCGCCGCCGAACAGATGCTGGATATCCTGGACGGGAGAAAGCCGCCTCGGTTGCTGAACCCCGAGGTTTGGCCGCTTTACCGCGATCGGTTCGCCCGCATCCTGGGCTTCCGGCCGGACATGTGAGGCAGGCGGCGGGAAGCATAGAACCGCCGCTGAAGATTGTTTCTGTGGGATATCTACCCTGGCCGGGTCACTCACGGTTTTATCGAACGCGGCAGAGCAAAGCGTGGGTAACCGCACCAATCCAGGACACCGCATAGTAAGGACGTCAACGAGATCCCATCCTACATCAGCCCCCAGCCAGCTTACGCTCCCGCTCCAGCAGCGCCTTCTTCCGCGGCACCCCCCATCGATACCCGGTCAGCCCGCCGTCGCTGCCGATGACCCGATGACACGGCACCGCCAGCGCCACCGGATTAACCGCACAAGACCGTGCCGCCGCTCGGATCGCCTTCGGATGACCCGCCATCGCGGCAAGCTGAGCGTAGGTGCGCGTCTCGCCTGACGGGATGCGACAGAGCGTCTGCCACACCCGCTGCTGGAACGCGGTGCCTCGCAAATCCAACGGCAACTCCAACGCCTGTTTGGGTTCCCGCAGAAAATCCAACACCGCTCGGACCGTTCCAGCCAGCGTGGCATCGTCGGCCGTAATGACCGCCTTGGGAAACCGCCGGCGCAAATCGCCCATCAGCGACTCATCCGGTTCCGCGAACCCAATGAAACAGACCCCCTTGTCGGTCGCCCCCACCAGCAGCCGCCCGAACAGGCAATCGGCGAAAGCGGTGCGAATGCGCTCCCCCTGCCCGCCACGCCGAGCCGCTCCGGGAGTCATGCCCAGCAGCGTGGCGGTCTTTTCATAGACCCGGCTCTCGGACCCAAACCCAGCCTCTGCTACCGCGTCGATCACCCGGTTGCCGTCGGCCAAAGCCGCATGCAAGCGACGCGCCCGCACGCCCTGCGCAAAACCGCGCGGCGTCAGACCGGTGTGATCGCGAAACATCCGCAGGAAGTGGAAGCGCGAGTAACCCGATCGTTTCGCCAGAACCTCCAGCGACGGCATGTCCTCGCTGGCTTCTATGCAGGCGCTGGCGTCACGCACGACCTCCCGGGCGATGGCGGCGCGTTCGCCTTTCGGGTCGCAGCGCTTGCAGGCGCGGAACCCGGCGGCCTCGGCTTCGGAAGGCGAGTGGAAGAACCGCGCATTCTTGCGTAATGGCCGTGGCGACGGACAGGCCGGCCGACAATACACCCCCATGGTGGTGACCGCGTAAAGGAAATCCGTATTGGCCTGGCGATGGAGGACCTGATCCCAGAGATGCTCGTCTGAAACCCGATCGATGATGTGTGTGTCTTGCATGATCCGCAATCTGGTCCGAATGGTTATGGTAGCGCCATCCGGCGATTGCGGCGACTCAAGCGAACGGGCCGGCGATGTCTCCCCGAGCGATGTTTTCCCGGGCGATGTCTCCCCGGGCGATGTCTCCCCGGGCCGGGGCGTCAAAGCCGGACGATCAGCGGAAGACGATTTCCACCCGGCGGTTCTGCGGCTCCCGCACCCCTCGTCCGGTGGCCACGAACAAATGCGTGTCGCCGAAGCCCTGGATGTCGATGACGTTTTGCGGCACGCCGTCGCGCACCAGTTCGCCCGCCACCACCTTGGCGCGCCGCATCGACAAGCCCTGGTTGTATTGGGCCTTGCCGGATGTGTCGGTGTAGCCGTTGACCTCGATCCGGGTCACCTGGATGCGGGTCGAGTTATCGGCGGCTTCCTTCACGATCGCCTTCGCCCGATCGGTCAGATCCGCCTTGTCCCAATCAAAGAACACCAGGTACGACCGCGCGGGCGCCGGAGCCGGGGCAACCATCGGGGCCGGAGCCATAACCGGGGCAGCGGGCGCGGGGGTGTTGAACGCGTAGCGGACTCCGATCACCAGATCATGGTTGAACTGATTATGCAGTTCCAGTTGCGACGGCCGCGTAGCGCCGGCCTGCGTCACGGCGCCATTGTATTTCTCACCGCCGAGGATATCCATGAACCGGTAATCCGCCGTGACCGACAGGCCCGGGACATTTGGAACCGGGAAAGACGCGCCCACGATCGCCTGCCCGGCGAAGGCACCGCTCTGGGCGCTGGTCGAGGCGGCGAAACCGCCTGAAGTGGAGGTCAATGAATTGAGTTTTGTCCACTGATAGCCGGCGCCCAACCCAATATAGGGATAGACCCACGGCATGCCGATATCCATGTCAAACAGGGTGTTGGCCATTACGCCCGAGGTGCGAACCGTGCCGCTGGACAGCGTGGGAAACCGCGTGCCGAGGACGTGGCGGACGTCGCCGCGGGCGAAGTCGCCCTCGATCTCGAAGCGGAATCCGTTGCCCGGGCCATACCCCACCGCCAGGTTGGCGTTGAAGCCGTACCCTTCATCCAGCTTCAGCCTGCCGGTTCCGTAGTCGGCTGCCGGCGCCGACACATTCGGGTCTTGCAGGGCATGCAGCCCGGCCCCGGCGCCGATATAAAACCCGGTCAGTGGTTGGGCGATGGCGATGCCCGGGGCAACCAGCCCGGCGGCGAATGGCACCGCGACAAAAGCGGTGGCGAGGATGACACGTCGAAACCGCATGCGTCTGAACTCCCGGGTAAAGGCCGTTGGTCCGGGATAGGACCAACCGCATGGATACGGCCGCTCTCAACCAGTCCGTCGGCGTCGAAAGCATATTTAGTATGCGAAATCGACCGGAAAGTCACCACGACCTGAAGGTCGTCAAGAATGACGGAGAGTCATCGGTCTCATGTGTTGCAATGCGAAGAAGGCGGCATTGCTGCCTCCGCGATTGCCCATCGCAACCACAGGTTTTGGGCTCGTACCATACCGCAACACACCTTATCGTTTGGCCGCCCCGGAGAAACCGATATTTTACCAAAACATGTTACGCCCGCGTCGCGATGACCGCTTCCATTCACGCCGCGAACCGATCATAATCTCGGTTACCTTTCGCAACAGGAGCGTCCTATCAGCCTTATCTGGTCTTGGATCGACGCCGCGGTGGACCTTGTCGGCCTTTACCCCGGCTTCGCGCTGGCGGTTGCCTTTTTCGCCGCGATCATTGAGGCCGTGGCGGTGTTCGGCATTCTGATCCCCGGCACGCCGATCCTGATGGCGGTGGCGGGCGCCGCGGCGATGGCCGGGCAATCGATGCTGCCATTCCTGGCATTGTCGATCATCGGGGCGGTAATCGGCGATTTCGTCTCGTTTTGGATCGGCAAGAAGTTCAGCGTCCGCCTGCGCGGTGTTTGGCCGTTCGCCAGCCGGCCCGCACTGATGGACAACGCGGCGCGTTTCTTCGGCCGCTACGGACCCTATAGCGTCGCGCTGTGCCGGTTCGTTCCGGTGTTGCGGTCCACCGTCCCGCTGGTCGCCGGGATGGCGGGGATGCAACAGCGGCGATTCGTGATCGCCAATGTCGCATCCGCCTGCGTCTGGGCGCCGGTCCACATCTACCCCGCCCAACTCGCCGGCCTGTCGCTCGGCCGGCTGAGGGACGGGGAATGGCAATCCGGCGCGCTGTGGGGCGCGCTGCTGCTGGCCGGTTGCGCCGCGGCCTGGGCGGTTCACCGAGCGGTTATTGCCCGCACAAGGTAAGGATTAGCCTCCGATCGCCCCTTGGGTGTTTACATACAGCGAATACAAGCCATGGCTGCCGGCCATGAACAGCCGGTTGCGGAACCGGCCACCGAAGCACACATTGGCGGCACGTTCGGGCAGCGCGATGTGGCCGATCGGCTTTCCCGTCGTATCGAACACCCGCACGCCATCCAGTTCGGCGGTGCCCATGCCCCAGCCGCACCACAAATTGCCCTCGATATCGACGCGGAACCCGTCCGGCGTGCCGCCCTTGGCGTCGATGAACACACGGTTGTTGGTCAGCTTCCTGCCGCCATCGACCACATCGAACGCGCGGATCTGCCGGGTCGGTTCGGCTCTGGATGCCACAACATACAAGATCGACTCGTCGGGGGAGAACGCGAGGCCGTTTGGACCCTCGATATCGTCCGCTATCATCGTGGCGGCGCCGGTCTGACCGTCGATGCGCCAAACGGCGGCGGGGATTTCGGAGT
>JAYUEJ010000350.1:0-5497 GCA_043739265.1 Rhodopila sp.
TCCAGTCGCGCGGCTTCCGCCCGATCGAGCTGATCATCACCGGCTTCGTCGGCATCATCAGTCTGGCTTATCTGGTCGAACTGTTCATCGCCCCGCCCGACTGGGGCCAGGTTTTGTTCCACACCGTTGTGCCGCAACTGAACGGGCCGGACAGTGTTACACTGGCTGTGGGAATCGTCGGCGCCACGGTGATGCCGCACGCCATCTACCTGCATTCCGCCCTGATGACCGACCGCGTGCAGGCGCGCTCGGACCAGGAACGGAGGCGGTTGCTGAAATATTCCAACGCCGAAGTGCTGCTCGCGCTGAGTTTGGCCGGATTGGTCAACATGGCGATGGTGGCGATGGCGGCGACGATGTTCCACCAGGGCCATTCCGACGTGGGTGAGATCGAGACCGCTTACCGCACCCTGCTGCCGCTGATGGGCGTGGTCGCGGCGGGCGCGTTCATGACCTCGTTGCTCGCGTCCGGGTTGTCGAGTTCGGTGGTCGGCACCATGGCCGGTCAGGTCATCATGCAGGATTTTGTCGGCTTCCGGATTCCGATGTGGGTGCGTCGCTGCGTGACCATGGTCCCGGCGGTGATCGTCGTGGCGATGGGCGTGCATCCGACGGATGCCCTGGTGTTCAGTCAGGTGATACTCAGCCTGATGCTGCCGGTGCCGATGATCGCGCTGTTCGTGCTGATCCGGCGGCCCGGCGTGATGGCCGGATTCGCCATCGGGTTCGGCATGCAGGCGCTGGCCGCGGCGGCGACGGTGGTGGTACTAGGGCTGAATCTGATCCTGCTGTTGCAAAGTTTCGGTAATTAGGCCGACCTGGGAGCCGCAACCGAATAATGTCAGACCCAATGGTGGAGACTCCGATTCGCCCGGCCTCGGTGCTGCCGGAAGAGCCGACGCAGGCCATCCGGTTCGGCAAGGCCAGGACCGCCCAGTCCGGCGCGCTGCTGGAGGATTATGTCGAGCTGATCTCCGACCTGCTGGGGACGGGCGGCGAGGCGCGGCCGACCGACATCGCCAGACGGCTTGGCGTGGCGCACGCGACGGCGATCAAGACGATCGGACGGTTGAAGCGGGAGGGTCTGGCGGTGGCCAAACCGTACCGCGGGGTTTTCCTGACCGAGGCCGGGGAAAGTCTCGCGGCCCGGGTGCGCGCTCGGCACCGGGTGGTGGTCGATCTGCTGTTGGCGGTCGGGGTGCCGTTCGAGGCGGCGGAATCGGATGCCGAGGGGATCGAACACCATGTGTCTGACACGACCCTGGCGGCGTTCGCACGGTTTTTGGCGCGGGAGTGATGGCGTGATGCCTTTCGCGCGTTCGATCAACGGTTTATGCAGCCCACTATGAAGCTCCGTTCCGTTCATGCCGAGGAATTCCGAGCGATCCGATCGCTGACGGTGCCATTGGATCCAGCACTCACTGTGTTGCATGGTAGTAACGGGCACGGCAAAACCAGCCTGCTGGCAGCAATTGCCGTGGGCCTGGGCGTTATTCCAACCTATTTGGCTCGGGGCGGCGGAATTGGCTTCCGGAAGTCGGACATCCGGCATGACAGCAAAAACGAGACGCTGACACGGTTGGAGATTTTGGACGAGCCGCCCGGGTTGTGGTGGGAGCGTTATTCGATCGGCACGGCGACCGGCACACGTTCGAACGTCAGTTCTCTAACGGAATACTCTACTTTGCGTGCCTACTTCACCGCCTTCGCCGACAGGTTGGAGCAATCGCCCGAGACTGCAATTCCGGTGTTTGCTTTCTATGATACGGATCGCGCCGTCTTCGATGTCCCGGAGAGGAAGCGCGATTTTCGCCATGAATTTACCCGGTTCGACGCGTATGTCGATGCTCTTGCTCGCAAGACCAGCTTCAAGGCGCTTGTCGAGTGGTTTTACGCAAAGGAGAATCTCGAGCTTCGTCATCAGCGCGAGCGATTCAGTTTTGAGTTCAGGCTACCCGCGCTGGAGGCCGTGCGCCGCGCGATCGAAGCAATCATGACCGATGTGGTCAATCCACACATCGAACCGCCGGCACGTTTTGTCGTGGAGCGCCGGCCACCGGACGGACCGGTCGAGAAACTGTCGCTCGAGCAACTGAGCGGCGGCTACCGAATCGTGCTGGCACTTGCCGCCGATCTTGCCCGGCGCATGGCGCTGGCCAACCCGCATCTTGCGGATCCACTGCAATCGGAAGCCATCGTCTTGATCGACGAAGTCGAACTTCATCTGCATCCCGAATGGCAACAGCGTATCCTGCGCGATCTTCGCCGTGCTTTTCCCAACACACAGTTCATTGTTTCCACGCACAGTCCGCAGGTACTGACCACCGTCCAGCCCGAACACATCATTCACCTTCGTGCGACACCGGCGGGCATCGTTGCTGAACGCGAGACAGGCCCGACATACGGCGCCAAGGCCGGCGACGTGCTTTCGGCTGTAATGGAGGTAGCCCAACGCCCCGACAATGAATTCCGCCGTACGTTGGAGGACTATCAGGCTTTGATCGCCACGGATCGCGGGGAGACGCATGAAGCCAGGGCGCTTCGCTCGCACCTGGTGCGGCTTTCGGCCGATGATCCAGCACTGGCGGCAACCGATGTCGAAATTGGGCGACGCCAACTGATGCAGGAGCTGGCAACCCGCCGATGAAGCGGATTTGTGGCCTGACAGAGGCGCCGGCGGGCCTCGCGCGCTTTCATGCCGATCCGACGACCGTCAAGACCTGGAATGAATTCGGCACTTTCGAAGATGGCATCGCGCGCCGCGAACTGACCGACGCGTTGCGGGACGGGCAGCACGGATTGTGCGCCTATTGTGAAATTCGGCTGGACCCAAATGACAAGCGCGTAGAGCACTTCGTGCCCCAAGGCGATTCGGCCCAAGGTGCCGCGCTGGCTTGCGACCACCGCAACCTGATGGCGGTATGCAAGGGGGGCAGCGACGCGATTTTCGGGCCGAATTCGTTGACCCCCGATCCAAGCCGCTTCCTGCCTCCGGTGCGCAAAAATATCAGTTGCGATGCCGCCAAGGGTGACCGGTCGGCAACGGAATTTCTCGATCCCCGGCAGATCCCGGCGGCGCCCTCCCTGGTTCAGGTAAATTCAGGCGGACGGATAGAAAGCGAACCGTCGGCCTGTGCAGGTCACGCAGTATCAAAAGCCGACGTGGACGCCCATATCGTGGCACTTCGGCTGAACGTCGAACGGTTGCGCATCCAACGAGAGGCGGTGTGGGATGAATTGACGAAGTTCTACATCAACCTCGCTCAGCAATCCGAAGAAACAAAACACGACCTTGTTTTCGCCCTGGCCGAAAGGCGCCTGCTTCCCCGGCCGGATGGCAGCCTGGCAGCGTTCTTTTCTACCACTCGATCATTTTTTGGTCCGGTCGCGGAGACCATCCTGACGCAGTCCCCGCAGCGATGGATATGATCCGTGGAACACTTCGCGAGCAAAGAGCGGTAAGCGTCGCGCGGCCAGTTGCACCTTCCTTTCTCGGGTCCGGTGCAGGCGAGGCCCGGGATTTGCTTCGTTAAGTGTGATAATGTGCAAGGGCATCAAGGCGATCTCTTGGTCTCGGAAAGCAAACACATGATTACTCCAACCCGCCCGTCGCTTCCCCTCACCGGCGGTTGCCTGTGCGGCGCGATCCGATACGAGGTCGGCGCTTACCCATCGCTGATCTATGCCTGCCACTGCACCAACTGTCAGCGTCAATCCGGCAGCGCCTTTGCAATGAACATGCCGGTTGCCACCGACGCCTTCCGGATCGTCCACGGCGAACCGAAGGGATGGCGGCGGCTGTCATCCTCGGGCGCCGAATCCGTCTCCTGGTTCTGCGGCGATTGCGCCGGCCGTATCCACGGCAGCCGGCCCGGCCGCGTCAAATCCGTCACGGTGCGGGCCGGCAGTCTGGACGACACCTCTTGGTTGACCCCAGCCGCTCACCTGTTCGTGCGCAGCGCCCAGCGCTGGATTCAACTGCCCAAAGCCGATTGTTTCGACGAGCTCCCGCCAGATTTCAGCCTGTTGGCAAAGACCTTTCAGGCACGCTGGAGTCTATAATGGAATCGCCAGCAATGTATCGAACCGTTGACTGTCGCACACCACGATGCGTTCGGCGTAGCGCCACGCTCCGGTGTCATCCCGGCGCAGCTTGTCCAGGTAAACGCCGACCGCGAACACCATCATCTGTCCGTCGCGCATGGTGCGGATAACAACGAACGACGTCTCCGCCGCGACCGTTCCGTCCATATCAGAAACGATCAACGGCATGCCCAGGATGTGCCGGTAGCGCTGACGTTCGTAGATATTCGCCTCCCGCAGCGCGGCGATCCGGTCCACCAGCATCGCCCGCGAGTCAGCGTAGATCAGCCCGGCCTGATATCCCTTCTGTTGGTTATCCGCCGTCGTGACCTTGTAAAAGCACCGATCCAGAAAAAACCCCGGCCAGTCCTCCAACCGTCCAGAATCGATCGCGGCGGCACAGGCCCCGTTCAGCGCCGCGATTTCCATCATCATGGTCAAACTCCCATCTGCGCACGCCACGCTTTCCAGAACCCCCGCACCGACGCCTCGGTCGCTCGGGTGTCCGAGCCCTCGGCCGTGGCACCGCCCATTTCGACGATCGCCGCTTCCCCCTCCGCCGCCGCGATACCGCGCTGCACGAAACCGCCGACCGCGCCGTCCTCCATCGAAACAAATCCAGCCGGCCCCGCAAGATTCGCCTGCTTCAGCCGCATCGCCCGCAGTTCCGCCGTATCGTCGGCGAACCCAAGATAGGTCCAGTGCAAATCCATGCTGTCCACGCCGCGCGGAACGATTTGGCGAACGGCCAGCGCGTTATGGATCTGTTGCAGGATGAACCCGGGAAATACCGACAGTATCTGCAAATTTATAGTGTCGTCGAACTCCTGCACCGCATTCATGAACGATGGGTCCTGCAACTGGAACCCCGGATTGTCGGAGCGCATGCCGGCGTAGCTGTCATCCGGTCCGGTCACCGCCGCCAGGGTCGTGCTGGCATGCGCCACACCGTTGTCGCTGACCATCACGCCACCGCCCTGGCTAAGCCGGGTGATCCGGAAAGTGGTGAAAAATGTGTGCAGCAGACTGGCATGATACGTATCGCGCACATTCTCCATGTAGAGTTTCCAGTTGTTCGGCAATTGTTGCGTAAACCGCCCAATTACCTCAACCTTTTTGTGCAGGACACGCCGTAGCCGCACCATCACCTCGGGACCGATATAGGTTTCGATGTCCGGTCCATCCGCCGCCAGCGTGCCGAACACCAGGCCGCACAGGACCGCTGTCCGCAGCTTGCGCGGCCCATGCGCTTCCATCTTGAAGTCATCGGGCATGCCACCGCGGCCGTTGACTCCACGGCGGAATGCGATGGATGTCAGGTTGCCGCGCAAATCGTAACGCCAGGCGTGATAGACGCACTGGAAGTCCTTTACCGTCCCGCCGTCCTCCAGACAGATCAGCGCGCCCCGATGCG
>JAYUEJ010000351.1:0-1786 GCA_043739265.1 Rhodopila sp.
GGGATTAGGACGCCATCCGGCCGGTTGACGCGCCTGCCGATCAGGGGAATATCGCAGTCAACTGACCAGACACCGGTCGTCATGGCGACCCACAGGCCAACGCCGCCAATCCCTGATCAAGCCGCCCTGGAGTAACCGTCCCGTGACCCTTACAAACCTTCCGCTGACTCGATCGCTGGGCCAGTTCATCGCCGACCTGTCGCCGAACCGGATCCCGGACGAAGCCGCCCGCATCGCCCGCATGGGCTTCATCGACACCATCGGCACCATGATCGCCGGCCGCAATGAAGACAGCGTCCGCATCATGACCGAAACCCTCGCCCCCGGCGACGGCCCCGCCACCCTGACCTTCGGCGACCGCCACGCCCCTGCCCCGGAAGCCGCCTGGATCAACGGCGTCGCGGCGCATGCGCTGGATTATGACGACGTGGCCCTGCGCGGGCATCCCAGCACTGTTTTGGTCCCCGCCATCCTGGCCGAGGCCGAACATTTGGGGTCGTCAGGTGCCGACATGATCGTCGCCTACGTCGCGGGCTATGAAACCTGGGCCGAACTGTTCCGCCGCGACACCGGGCTGCTGCATCAGAAAGGTTGGCACCCGACCGGCCTTTACGGCGCTGTCGGTGCCGCCGCCGCCTGCGCCAAATTGCGCAAGCTGGACGCCGAAAAATCCGCCATCGCGATCGCCCTGGGCGCATCCCAGTCCGCCGGACTGATGTCGAATTTCGGCACCATGACCAAGCCGTTCCACGCCGGTAAAGCCGCCCATGCCGGCATCATGGCGGCGCGTCTCGCGGAAGCCGGCTTCACCGCCAACACCGACGCGCTGGAGCACCCACAGGGTTTCTTGCACGCCATCTCCCCCACCGGCACCGAGGATCGTACCAGCGAATGCCAAACCGGTGTCGAATGGGCGATCCTGACGCAGGGACTGGGCATCAAGAAATATCCCACCTGCTACTGCACCCACCGCGCCATCGACTGCATGCTGGACCTGGTAAACAACAGCCCGATCAAGGCGGATGAAATCGAGAAAATCACCGTCAACATCAGCGATTATTTCTCCACCGTGCTGCGCAATCACCAGCCGGACACCGGTCTGGCCGCCAAATTCAGCATCGAATTCTGCATGGCCAGCGGCATCATCGCTCAGCGGGTCGGGCTGCGGGAACTGACCGACGCCTTCGTCCGGCGCCCCGATATCCAGGCACTGATGAAGAAGGTCGAAATTGTCACGACCACGGTCTATGACCCCGAGATGCCCGGCGCGGCATCGTACGATCAGGTTACCATCAGCCTGGCCGATGGCCGGATCATCGAAGGCCAGCCCGTTGCCCGAGCCACCGGCCACCCGTCGCGCCCGCTGACCGACCAGCAGCTTTACGACAAATTCGCCGACTGCCTCGATGCCGGCGACTCCCCGATCCCGGCGGATGTGCTGTTCAGGCGGCTGTCGGCGATACAATCAATCACCGCGCGTGACCTCACTGCCCACCACCTGACCAATCGGGCGTGACGGCGATGGCGACCGGGCGCCGGATCGTCCTTGGGGCGGCGCTAGCGACGCCCTTCATCCGGACGGCACGCGCCGATCCCATCAAGCTGCGGGTTTCGCTCGACACCACGCCCAGCCATGGCCGGACCATTGCCATCGCGGATTTCCTGAAGAAGCTGGAAGCCGCCGCGCAGGGCGAAATCGCGCCGCGTCTGTTCGACAGCGGCCAGCTTTTCCCCGACCGCGACGTGATCAAGGCCCTGGTTCTCGGACAGGTCGAAATGGCCGTCC
>JAYUEJ010000352.1:0-5462 GCA_043739265.1 Rhodopila sp.
ATCCTGTCCGGACGCTGCGTCGTCCGACTGCGCGGTGTTCGGCTGAACTGGCCGATGTTTGCCGACATCCTGCGGGTCGGGGGCGTCGGCGCCGTCAACACGCTGCAAACGACCCTGACCGTGGCATTGATCACCGCGCTGGTCGGCACCGAAGCCGGGCCGGATGCCGTGGCCGGCTATGGCACGGGCGCCAGGCTGGAGTATCTGCTGGTGCCGCTGGTGTTTGGTCTCGGCGCGCCGATGGTGGCGCTGGTCGCCACCAATATCGGCGCCGGCCAGAAACGCCGAGCGCTGCGGATCGCGCTGACCGGGGGCGCGCTGGCCTTTGTTTTGACAGAGGCGATCGGGATTACCGCCGCGATCTGGCCGGCCGCCTGGCTGGGATTGTTCGGCAGCGACAAGCGCATGCTCTCGACCGGCATTGCGTACCTCCATTATGTCGGCCCCACCTATGGGTTCTTCGGCCTCGGCCTGTCGCTGTATTTCGCGTCGCAGGGCGCCGGCCGGCTGGGATGGCCGCTGTTGGCAGGGATGGTCCGCATGGTGATCGCGGTGGGCGGAAGCTGGGCAGTGCTCGCGATGACGGGGTCCCTGACCTGGGCGTTCGCCGCGCCGGGCGTGGCGTTCGTGATCTACGGTTCGATGTTGGTAACGGCGGTGGCGTCCGGCGTGTGGTTCGGGCGTGCGGGCGGCGGACCCGGGAGAGCCTGATTTCGGGTCGCGGTCAGACGGCGCGGGGGAAGCCGCTGGTGCATCAGAAGCATCCGGCCTTCGACGGCGAATGGTTGTGGAACGATGCCCACTGCGAACATCCAAAGGTTTTACAGTTCGCCAACAAATATAGTCCGGGCAATCCATATCTGGAACCACTCGACACGTCTGTCGCATCTTCGCGCTAAAGAGGCGCGACGGAACCCAGCCATAGGGGCGTCTGTTGACGGGCGCGCCATCGTACTCCGCGCGATTGCTTCCCGGCACCGGCTCCCTGACAATACGGCCGTGGATCATACTCTTCTTGTCGCTGGCCTTATCGGCGGCGTTTCGCTGCTCTACGCGACTGCCGGACAGGCGGGCGGGACAGCGTTCCTTGCCGTCATGGCCTTTGCCGCGTTCCCCGCCACGGACATGCGCGCTACGGCGCTTCTGCTGAACATCGTCGCCGCCGGCTATGCCACATGGCGATTGCACCGAACGGCAGCGATTGACAGAAAGCTGGCGTTGCCCCTGACGGTCCCGTCGCTTGTGGCCGCCTTTCTCGGCGGACTGCTCGTACTCGGCGGTCGGGTCTATTTCATTCTGACCGGCCTGTTGCTGGTCGCCGCCGCTGCCCTGATGGTGTTCGGGCGTTCGGCCCATCCGGTCGAAGCGCGCCCCGTTCGCTTTTTTCCGGCTGCCGCTGTGGGAGCCGGAGCGGGATTCGTCTCGGGACTAACCGGTGTTGGAGGCGGCGTGTTTCTGGCGCCCCTGCTGATTGGATTCGGTTGGGCATCACCCAAACGTGCGGCTGGCCTCTCGCCTCCGTTTATCCTTTGCAACTCGGTGCTGGGACTGGCGGGCGTTCTTCTTGCCGGGCAGAGGTTGGCGTCTGGCACGCTGCTTTATTCGGTCGGCGCGCTCGTTGGGGCCGTCATCGGATCGGCCATCGGCCGGCGCTGGATGACGGAGCATGCAACACGATACGTGCTTGCAGCCATTCTGCTGTTTGCGGGTTTCCGCCTGTTATTCCGGTAACCCCCAAGGGTGGATGCTTTCGAAGTCTTGATCCGGGCGCCTTCACGCACGCCGGAGTTCGCGGGGGTCTCCGGATTAAGCCCGGCTGGGGTAAACAGTCGCAATAAACCGCCCGACCAAAGGTTTCCGCACCCACCGGATCATCCAAGCGCCTTGGTCATATAGACCCGCCGCAACCCGTTCTCCTCCCCGCGGTGCGTCTCCCGGTAGCCGATCCTCAGGTAAAGCGCGATGTTCTCAATCATGGCCTCGTTCGTGTAGAGCCTGATGGACCGGTATCCGGCGCCGCGAGCCGCCTGCTCCGCGAACGCCAGCAGCGTCCGCCCGAGGCCCAATCCCTGCGCGGCGGGGGCGACGGCCACATTATCCAGCAGCATCGCATCCGCCCCGGGGATCAACACCAGGATGCCCTGGACCACGCCATCGGACTCAATGACATGGACCAGGCCGCCGCTGATCAGGGCGCCGTAGTCGTCGAGCATCGGCCCCGGTTGCCGCCCGATGCGCGGTATGTAGCCAGCGTAAGCGGCTCTGACGATCGCCTCGACAGATGGACGATCGGCTGCCGCGGCGATGCGCGGGTCATGGTTCATGGCGCCATGATGCCGTCCACGCTCACCATTGCAATGCCTGGCCGGCCGACTGTTCCGCCCGCCTGCGGCATCCTGATGTCCGAGAAGCCGATTGCAATGGTTAAATTTGCAAAGTAATGGCCCAGTCTGACACAATCTGACGCCGTTCGGCCGGTTCGTCGATAACGATAGAAGGAGGATGCGGCCATGGACCCATGGAAACAGGTTTACGATCCAATGGGCGGCATGCTGGTTTCGACCCTCGCCGCCGCCTTGCCGGTGATTACGCTGCTGGTGCTGATCGCCATGGGCAAGGTGCAGGCCTATGTGGCGGCACTGATCGCCCTGGCGGTCGGCATCCTGGTCGCGGTCTTCGCCTTCACCATGCCGTTGGAACTGGCGCTGCGGGCCGCCGGCCTGGGAGCGGTGACCGGATTCTTCCCGATCGGCTGGATCATCCTGAACGTCATCTTCCTGTACCGCCTGACGGTGGAAAAAGGCTGGTTCCAAATCCTGCAGCAATCGATCGGCGGCATCACCCCCGACCGCCGGCTGCAATTGCTGCTGATCGCGTTTTGCTTCGGCGCGTTCTTCGAAGGCGCCTCCGGCTTCGGCACCCCCGTCGCGGTGACCGGCGCGATCCTGATGGGCCTCGGCTTCTCGCCGCTGGCCGCGTCCGGCCTGTCGCTGATCGCCAACACCGCGCCGGTTGCCTACGGCGCCTTGGGCACCCCGATCCAGGGACTTGCCTCCGTCACCGGCATAGACCCTTACATCCTCGGCGCCATGGTGGGGCGGCAGTTGCCGTTCTTCTCGTTGATCGTGCCGTTCTGGCTGATCTGGGCCTTCGCCGGATATAAAGGCATGAGGCAGATCTGGCCGGCAATCCTGGTCTGCGGCGTGTCCTTCGCGGTTCCGCAGTATCTGATCTCCAACTTCGTCAACCCGTGGATCGTCGATATCGGCGCGTCGATCATCTCCATGAGCTGCCTGATCGGATTCCTGCGATTCTGGCAACCAGCCGAGATCTGGCTCTCCCCCAAGCTGCGCACCCACGATGACTCCATGCTGACGGCGCCGCCCGCACCGCCGCCCGCACCCCGAGCATCGGCGACACAGATCAAGTGGGCGTGGGTCCCCTGGGGCGTGCTGTCCATCGTGGTGGCGATCTGGGGGATGCAGGCGTTCAAAAACCTGGTCAATCCGATCTTTACCTGGAGCTACCCGGTCCCCGGCCTGCACCTTCTGATCCAGAAAGTGCCGCCCGTCGTCGCCAAACCGGCAGCCGAGGGCGCGATCTTCGCCTTCACCTTCCTGTCGTACACCGGCACCGGCATCCTGATCGCCTCGATCATCGCCGGCCTGATCATGAAGTTCTCGCCGCTAAGGCTGATCAAGGCCTACGGCGAGACCTTGTGGGTCGTCCGTTATTCGCTGCTGACCATCATGTCGATGCTGGCGATCGGCACGCTCACCCGCTACTCCGGCCTCGACGCCACGCTGGGTTTGGCCTTCGCCACAACCGGCTTCTTCTATCCGTTCTTCGGCACGCTGCTGGGATGGCTGGGGGTGGCGCTGACCGGGTCCGACACCGCGTCGAACGTGTTGTTCGGCGGCCTGCAGAAGATCACCGCCGAACAGCTTCACTTGTCGCCGGTACTCATGAGCGCGGCGAATTCGTCGGGCGGCGTCATGGGCAAGATGATCGACGCCCAGTCGATCGTGGTCGCGTCAACCGCCACCAACTGGTTTGGTCATGAGGGGACGATCCTGCGGTATGTTTTCTGGCACTCGATCGTGCTGGCGTGCCTGGTCGGCGGCCTTGTGATGCTACAGGCCTATGTCTGGCCGTTTACTTTGCTGGTTCCGGCCTAAAGCCCCAGAGCCCATTCTTTCAGCGTTATGGGGCCGCGGAGCCATGACGCTGAAAGGACGATGCCGCGACCCCGGGGCGAGCAGGTCGCAACGCCGGGGGCCGTCCGATCCAAATCGTTAACCGCCTGTTAACCAATATTGGCTACCATCGCGCGTGCAAAGTTACCCGGGGACCGCATGTCGCGACCAAAAATCAGCGCCTTCGTGATCGCCTACAACCGGGCTCCCATCCTGGGCACCTGCCTGCGTGCCCTGGCGTTCGCCGATGAACTGATCGTCATCGACAAATCCTCCACCGACACCTCGCTCGCCATCGCCGAGGCGCATGCCGACCAGGTCCTTACCGTCCCCTGGACCCCAACGGTCGAGGAAACCCGCACCCTCGCACTCTCCCTTTGCCGGCATGAGTGGATCCTGTTCATGGACGACGACGAATGCCTCAGCCCCGACTCGGCCCCGCACATTCGCGCCGAACTTGAAAACCCGCGTGCCGAAATCTATGAATTTCCGTTGCGGCATTATATTCTCGGCCGCCACGACGAAAATGCGTATTACTGGCCGGAGCGTCATGTCAGGCTGTTCCGCCGCGGCGCCATCAGCTTTTCGCGCACCGTTCACGCCGGCATCGTGCGTCATGCTGATCGGGTCGCGCAGTTTTCCGCCGATGACGGAGTCTGCATTCACCACCTGTCCCACACCGACGTCGCCGGCTGGATCGAAAAGACCAACCGTTACACCTCCCGCACCGACCGCGTCGGCATCCAGCTTGGGCCGGAGGGCTTCGCCGCCTTCGCGCACCAGCGGATCGACCATTGGATGGCGCGCACCGCCGATCCGATGCCGGACGGCTATCCAGCAGCCGTGGCGTTGCTGCGGGCGCTGTATGACATGGTCGATGCCGTTAAGGCCTGGGAGGCAGCGAGCGGACTGAATGGCTCCGCGCTGTTCCAGCAGGTCTGCGAGAGCCTGGATCAGGCCCGAGGCAGTCCTTCGCGAGGCGCTTGTCTGGCTGACACCGGGCGCGAGACCTGCGATCAACCCCGCTCTGTATCCCTATCAATATCGTGATTAAAACGAGGAAGCACAAATCCGCGCCGGTCTGGTCATCGCGGCCGGATAACAATTCCGCGCGTTCCGCACCCTGCCGGGCCAGTGTGGTTGAGTGTGTGGCGGACCTCGACCGATCCGCGTGGCCACGCCACGCATGACAGGCGCACAAGGTAATCATGACGCAATTTGTATTATATCAATGTGTTAAAGATGGCGGATGGGGTGGGATTCGAA
>JAYUEJ010000353.1:0-1775 GCA_043739265.1 Rhodopila sp.
GTTGTTGCCAAGAAGCCGGTCGTGGTGACCATGGGCGGCCTCGCCGCCTCCGCCGGCTATATGATCGCCGTGCCGGCCAGCCGTATCTTTGCCCGCGAAGCCACCCTGACCGGGTCCATCGGCGTTCTGCTGGAAACCGGCGAGCTGTCGGGCCTGCTGGGCAAGATCGGGATCAGCGCCGAGGTCGTCCGCTCCGGCCCGCTGAAGGACGAACCCAGCCTGGTGCGGCCGTTGTCGCCGGCGGGTAAACAAGTTTTGCAGAGCCTGGTGGACGATATGTACGACCAGTTCGTCGGCATGGTCGCCCAAGGCCGCCACATGGACCCGGCGAAAGTCCGTACCCTGGCGGACGGGCGCGCCTATACCGGTCGGCAGGCCTTGAGTCTGGGTCTTGTCGATGCGATTGGCGGCGAACGCGAAGCCAGGGATTGGCTGGTTTCCGCGAAAGCGGTTCCGGCCAATCTGCCGGTCCAGGATATCCTCAATCCAGGCTTCGCCAGCCGCGCCCTGTCCAGCACGCTCGGGACGATGCTACAGGGCGGTTGGAAAACGCTGATTTCACAAAGCGTTAGTCTTGACGGTGCCCAAGCCGTCTGGCAACGTTCCGGGAACTGATCACTCGGGGGATGCTTTGACCAAATCCGAACTCATCGCGGAGTTGACCGCCGCCAATCCGCATTTGCGGGGACAGGACGTAGAAACCATCGTCGCCACTATTTTCGAAGAGATTACCTACGCCCTGTCTCGCGGGGAACGGGTGGAACTGCGGGGCTTCGGCGCCTTTACCGTCAAGCATCGCGATGCCCGAACCGGACGCAATCCGCGAACCGGTGCCTCGGTTGCGGTGGATGAAAAATCCGTTCCGTTCTTCAAAGCCGGCAAGGAATTGCGGCTGCGGGTGAATACCGGCAAGATACCGCGCGCTGGCGCCGCGGAACGCAAGCAGGCCTGATAGAAGCGGCGCTGGGGTCAACCGACATCTTTTGCCCGTGTTGTCAGGGGCAAGACGGTTGGGGAATGGGTCATTCTTTCCACCAACCTGTATGAGAGGTCCGCGCTCCGCATGCTGTTCCTGATCGTCACCTGCATCCTTTGCCTGCCCGTGGTGTTGTTCGCCCTGTCCAACACCGGGATCGTCAGGCTCGGTCTATGGCCGACCGACTTCAGCGTTGATGTGCCGGTTTCAATCGCCATCCTGGTCGCCATGGCACTCGGTTTCTTGCTGGGGGCGCTGATGGTCTGGCTGTCTGTGCTGTCGCAGCGGCGACGGGCACGGCGGGCGGAACAGACGGTAAAGCTGCTGGAAGCCCAGATCGAGGAACTCAAGGCGCGCACCGCGACGCCACTGTCCCTGTCGCTTCAGCCGGCCGCTTGATGGCCCAAGATAAACGGCTGATCGTCGCGCTCGATACGGTCGATGCGGAACGCGCGCGCCTTTGGGCTGATGCCGTTTGCCCGCATGCCGGAATTTTGAAGCTCGGCCTCGAATTCTTTCTGGCGAACGGCTCCGCCGGATTCGCCCTAATCACCGGCGCGCCAGTCTTTTTGGATCTGAAGCTGCACGACATCCCCAATACCGTGGCCGGTGGCGTGCGCGCCGTCCTGCCGCTGCGCCCGAAGATGCTGACCATCCATGCGGCGGGCGGCTCCGCCATGGTCCAGGCCGCTCACCAGGCGGCCGCCAGCGCCGGCGCGGATCGCCCGCTAATCCTGGCGGTGACGGTCCTGACAAGCCTGGATCGGAACGACCTTACCGCGATGGGCGTCGCCGCGAT
>JAYUEJ010000354.1:0-1769 GCA_043739265.1 Rhodopila sp.
CCCGTTGCCACGCCCAATCTCCGCCAGAATATCGCCAAACCCGCCCTGGGTGGACATCTTCCGCCCCGCCGTCTTCGGCATCGGCAACGCCGCCGGCACATGCACCAAGGGCGCCGACAACAACCGCCCGGTCGGAGTCAACGGCGTCCCAAACGGGCAATCCGCCAAAAACGCGCGCAGTTCGGCTTCCGGAACATCCAACCCCTCAAACGGGTCCCACTCATGCCCGGGGCGGATGTTCATGTCGTGGCGGAACTGCTCCATCTGTTCCTTGCTCATCAGGCCGGAGTGGTTGTCCTTGTGCCCGGCGAACGGCAGACCCATGCCTTTAATCGTGTAGGCAATGAAGCAGGTGGGCTGATCGCCCTCGGCAGCGGCGGTGCGGAACGCCTCGATAACCGCCTCAATGTCATGGCCGCCCAGATTGGTCATCAGGGCGCCGAGTTCCTCGTCGGTCAGTTCGTCGATGATGACGCGGGCCTTCGACCGCCCCAGATCGGACAGCAGGGTTTGGCGCCAGGCCGCGCCGCCCTGGAACGTCAGCGCCGAGTAAAGACTATTGGGGCAGTCATCGATCCAGTCGCGCAGGTCCGACCCGCCCTCCCGCGTGAAGGCAGCCTCCAGCTTGCGGCCGTATTTGATGGTGACGCAGTTCCAGCCCATGTCGCGGAACAGGCCCTCGATCCGGCCGAACAGGCGGTCGGGGACAACGGAGTCCAGCGATTGGCGGTTGTAGTCCACGATCCACCAGACGTTGCGGACATCGTGCTTCCAGCCTTCCAGCAGGGCTTCGTAGATGTTGCCTTCATCCAGTTCGGCGTCGCCGCAGATCGCGATGTGGCGGCCCGGCGGCAGATCCGTCCGCCCCAGCCCATGCAGCCGCGTATAATCCGCCATCAGCGCCGAAAAACTCGTCATCGCCACGCCCAGCCCGACCGACCCGGTCGAAAAATCGACCTCCGCCCCATCCTTCACCCGCGACGGATACGGCTGAATGCCGCCAAACTGCCGCAGCCCCTCCATCTTCTCCCTGGTCTGCCGCCCGAACAGGTAGTTCATCGCATGAAACACCGGCCCGGCATGAGGCTTCACCGCGATCCGGTCCTGCGGCCGAGCCATCTCCAGATACAGCGCCGCCATGATCGAGATGCACGACGCGCAAGACGCCTGATGCCCGCCAACCTTCAACCCGTCGCGGTTGGGCCGGATATGGTTGGCGTTGTGGATCATCCACGCCGACAGCCACAGCAGCTTGCGCTCCAACTGCTTCAGTATCCACACATGCCGAGACGCTGGCGGTGCTAAAGGCGTGATCGCAGTGATTGGCGCGTTCATTGGATTCCCCCGGCGATATCTGCTCGGGTGGTCTCTGCCATCGTTCGGCCCGCGAGTCACCCGTTTGGCGCAACTCTTAACGCCGACCGGCTACCGAAGATATATCGCGGCCAGCGGAATCGTCACCCCGACCTCCGGCAACGCCAGCGCGGCGTCGATCCCCGCAATCGTTTCCGCCTCCCAGCCGGTGGAACGGCGCCGGACGGTGACCTCGGGACGGTCGGTTTCCAGCATGACGTAAACCAGAATGGCCGGAACGCCGGCATAGTCCGCGGCTTTGACCCGGTGGTCGGTCAGGGCGGTGGAGGGCGACAGAACCTCGAACACCACGGTAGGCGAGACGATATCGCCGTCGTCGTCAGCCGGCCCGGAGCAAACAATGCTCGCGTCCGGATACCGGACCCGGCCGGGCGTTAGAACCTTCAAACGCGGGC
>JAYUEJ010000355.1:0-1768 GCA_043739265.1 Rhodopila sp.
TTTCTTCCTTGGCCAGAACGGCTTCGATGGTGGACGGGAACAGGTTGACCCCGCGGATGATCAGCATGTCGTCGCTGCGGCCGCCGATGCGGTCGATCCGGCGCATGGTGCGCGCGGTTCCCGGCAGCAACCGGGTCAGGTCGCGGGTGCGGTAGCGGATCAGCGGCATGCCCTGTTTCGTCAGGGTGGTGATGACCAGTTCGCCGTGTTCGCCGTCCGGCAGGACCCGGCCGGTGGCGGGATCGATGATCTCGGGGTAGAAATGATCCTCCCAGATCGTCAGGCCGTCTTTGGTTTCGATGCATTCCTGGGCGACGCCGGGGCCCATGATTTCCGACAAGCCATAGACGTCGAGGGCTTGCAGGCCCATGCGGCGTTCGATGTCGGCGCGCATGCCTTCGCCCCAGGGTTCGGCGCCGAAAATTCCCAGGCGCAGGCTGCAATCGCTGGCATCGAGGCCTTGTTGTTCGAACGCATCGGCGATCGCCAGCATGTAAGACGGGGTGACCATGATGATGTCGGGTTTAAAATCGACGATGATTTGCACCTGGCGTTCGGTGAAGCCGCCACTGACGGGGATGACGGCGGCGCCCAGATATTCGCCGCCGTAATGGGCGCCGAGGCCGCCGGTAAACAGGCCGTAGCCGAAGGCGACATGGATCTTGTCGGACGACCGGCCTCCGGCGGCGCGGATCGAGCGCGCCATGAGGTGCGACCAGGTGTCAATGTCGGCCTTGGTGTAGCCGCAGACAGTGGGTTTGCCGGTGGTGCCGCTGGAGGCGTGGATGCGGACGATCTGTTCCATCGGGACCGCGAACATGCCGAATGGGTAGTTTTGGCGCAGGTCGTCCTTCGCGGTGAGGGGAAATTTCGTGATGTCGTCCAGTTGGTGGAGGTCATCGGGATGTACGCCCGCGGCATCGAAGCGGGCTTTCGTGTGGGGGACGTTGGCGTAGGTTCGGCGGAGCGCGTCTTGCATGCGGGTGAGCTGGAGGGCGCGCAGTTCATCGACGCTGGCGGTCTCGATCGGTTCGATGGCGGTCATGTGTGCCTCCGCTGTTTGATCGCTCGCGCCTGGATGCCGCGGGTGGAGCCGCGGAGGCAGGATTGGATACGGCGGCTGGGGCGTCAACCCGGGCAGTGCGCAGGATTGTAACAGCCTGGCGCGATCCTTGTTAGGATTTCCCGCTGGGCCGAATCCGGCGAGGATGACACATTTTAACGCAGATGCACGCGGATACCCTGCGGATCGAAGTGTGTGCGCGGGCGTCGCGGACGGATCGGCACCAACGGCAGAACGGTATCAAATTCCACCGGGCAATCCCGGTTTGGTGTCGTCACGAACAGGCTGCGCCGTGATACCCGCCACAACTGCCGCAGAAATTTTGCCGGATTGGGGCGACTGCCGACGGGCTCCTGCACGGCGCTGGAATGCACATGGTCGAATGCGCCATCCGGGAACGGCAGATCGCGCGTTGGTTCATTCGGTTTTCAGTTTTAACACGGAGGCAAGCCGGAGGACCACGAAGACCACGGAGATTCGCAGTGCTTGCACTTCGGGACCTGACGGCCCGCGATTTTGGATTGGCGATCGCGGTGGATTGAAACAGCGATCCGGGCCTGCCAAAAACATTTTATCTCGCCGCATGCGGCGGCACTGCGTCGGAGGCGCGGTTTCTCAGTGGCCCTTCGCGGCCCTCGCGCTGTCTCCGTGCAAAAAAACCTGGCCTGACACCCACTCCACAGAACAACGGCAAGACACCGGACA
>JAYUEJ010000356.1:0-1767 GCA_043739265.1 Rhodopila sp.
GCTGATGATCACCACCTTCTCCCCCTTATACCCCGACGCCGCCAGCGCTGCTCGGGCCGCATCCAGGTTGCCCGGCATGAACGGCGCGCCAAGCTCCCGGCCAAACGCGGTGCCGCACGGCAGCACCGCCTTGCAATCGCGAAACGCACTGCTGTCGCCGCCGGTGACCGCCTCCATATAGTCGTGCTGACGCACCCCCAGCATCACCGCGCGGCGCACCGCCGGATTGTTGAACGGCGGCTGCAGGCAATTGAACCGCATCACTCCGTTGAACAGGCTGGGATTGGCGTTGCCCAACCGGAGGTCGGCATTGCGCCGCAGCAACGGCACCAGGTCGGGCTGCACCTGCTCATACCAATCCACCTCCCCCGACTGCAACGCTGCCGCCGCGGTCGCGCTATCGGGGATGGTCTGCCACTCGATCCGGTCGAAATGCGCCACCTTCCCTCCGGACGTCCCATCCGCCGGCTCCGGCCGAGGCACATAGTCGGCATTGCGCGCATACACCGACAGGATGCCGGGCACGTATTCCTTTTCGACAAAGCGGTACGGCCCCGACCCGATCGTTTCGGTAATTTGCTTGTAAGCATCCGTCTTCGCCACATGTTCGGCCATCATGAACGGAATCGAGGCCCCGCCGCGGGCGATCGCCTCCAGAAATATCGAAACCGGGCGCTTCAGGGTGATCTTCAGGGTGCGGTCGTCGGCCACCCCCCAGCTATCGACGAATTTCGCCGCCGTCTGTCCGACGGACTCGCGCGATGTCCAGCGGATCAGGCTCTGGATGCAGTCTTGCGCCCGCACCGGCTCGCCGTTGTGGAATTTCAGCCCGTCGCGCAGCCTGATGAGATAGGTGCGGCCGTCGTCGGAAACCGTGTGGCCTTCCGCCATTTGCGGTTTGATCGCGCCCTTGCTGTCGATGCCGAACAACGTGTCATAGACCGTCCAGCCGTGGCTGGTCGTGACCAGAGAGGTGCTGAAAACCGGGTCGAGAACCGTCAGGGCGGTGACCGGCACCAAACGCAACGTGCCGGCGCGCCCCGGCTGGGCGCTTTGGGCGATCGCAATGGACGACGGCAGCGCGGCGGCCAGACCGGCGGCGGTCCCAAGAAAATTCCGGCGTTTCATGGCGTTTCCCTTCTTTTTCGGCTTTCATTGATAGTGGGCCAGTGCCGCCCGTTAGTCGAGCGCCGCTTTCGTAACAAAGCGATGGCGCCGACCGGTACCGGGCGCCGGCTGTCGGATTGAAATGTCCATTTCCCACCCAAACGAGTCATTTGAAAATTCTGTTATGGCGTTATCTGTTGGTCCCCGCCGAGACATGGCGCACGCACGGTGCGGCGTGTCGTGACGTGACGGCCGAGGGAGCGGCTGGCGGATTCGATATCGCGGACTGAACATTTTGACTCCGCGAAACTCCGCACGAACTCCGCGAAACTCCGCGTCCGCTTGATTACTGTCTTGCATACGGCACGAACGAACCGCCGTTGCCCACGAAGGTGAAACAACCCGACTGCAACAGACTACGCTATAACTGCCTCTAAAGACGCGGCTGGCCTGACCCAGACGATGCACAAATGCCCGATTCGGAATTAAAACCTCAATCCCGCTCATAATCTGAGAATGATTACCTTGACATCCCACCGCAACCTAAGGTAGTGTCAACCCACATCACCTCCAGTCCCGGGGCACCATGACCAAGACCGCCACCCACGAAAAAACCCACCCGCACGATCCCCGCGCCCGGTCCGATTTCCTCCTGACCCT
>JAYUEJ010000357.1:0-1766 GCA_043739265.1 Rhodopila sp.
CAGGTCATGGCCGAGGGCCTCACCGCCGACGCCGATGCCCGCCTGATCGACCAGGCGATCGCCCAGTTGCCGACCGCGTTGGCGGCCCGCCGCGCGGCGTAGGATTTCCGGGCGTCGCTCTACGCCCCGGCGGCGAAGGCCGCATCCAGCGTCTTGTCCCACAGCCTGACCCCACCGGTGATCCCCGCCTCGTTCGACACCAGGTGGATGTTTGTCGCCAGTTCGATATCCACCTGCTTGGCATTGCCGCCGCCGATATACAGCGTATCGAACCCAACCAGCGTCGTGATGCAGGCCAGGACCCGGCGCAACCGGCGGTTCCAGCGCGGCCGGCCCACGGCCTTGAACGCGGCGATGCCGATGAACTGATCGTAGGTCTTGCCTTTGTGAATCGGGTGCTGGCTCAGTTCCAGATGCGGCGCCGGGCGGCCGTCCTGGAACAGCGCGAACCCCATGCCGGTACCCAGGGTGATCACACACTCCAAACCCTTGCCGCCGATGACGCCCAGACCCTGAACCTCGGCATCGTTAAGAATCCGAACCGGTTTGCCAAGTTTGTCGCTCAGCGCAGCCGCCAGCGGGAAATGACGCCATTCCGGAGTGCCAAGATTGGGCGCCGTCAGCACCTGGCCGGCGCGCACCACGCCGGGAAAGCCAACGGAAACGCGGTCGAAATGACCAAGCGGCCCCGCCAACCCGGCCAGGGCATCGACCACCACCGCCGGGATGGGATGCGGCGGCGTGTCCACGCGGTTGGGACCGGCCACCATCGCCCCGCCCTGATCGAGCAGACCAACCTTCAGCCGCGTCCCCCCCACATCGATCGCCAGTGTCAGCTTCCCCCGCTTGCGGGTCGGATCGGGATTGATGTCCATGAATCGTCCTTCCTTGCTTGAGCTTTGCCAGCCTTCAGACGTGCCGGCCTTTAGACGTGCCGATCTTCAGACGTGCCGGTCTTCAGACGTGCCGGTCTTCAGACGGGCCGGTCTTCAGACGGGCCGGCCTTCAGACGGGTAAATAGGCAACCGTCGAGCCACGCGAAAGATCAACGCGGGCGCAGCACCCGCCATATCCCGTCGATCGCGCCAACGTCGCGCATGTGGGTTCCGTCGCGGACGCCGATCACTCCCCGCACGAAAACCAGGCCCCCGGTCCGCCGCGTGACCTCGCCGCGTAATTCGATAAATTCCCCCGGCCGGATCCCATCCAAAAAATGCGTATTGAGCTGGATCGTCGAGCATGGAACCCGATTCGCCGCCTCCCACGCGAGAAAACTCAGCCCATGATCGGCGAATGCCATCAGCACGCCGCCATGCACGATGCCGTTGCCGTTGTCATGGCCGGCGATGGTCAGCAGGCCATAATGCCACGTCCCGTCAACCCGTTTTGCCCAAGGCACACCCAGCCCGCCGGGCATCGCCGCATCCGGCAAGGCGCGCCACCCGGCGGAGGCGGGATCGAAACCGGTCACAGCGTGGCCAGACGGTCAGGCAGGTCCAGCAGACTGTCCAGCCGGATATGCGCCCGCTCGATCTCCGGCATTTCCGCGTGCATCCAGCCCCACGGACCGCGCCGCACGAACACCGCCTTCATGCCGGCCGCGAGGCTTGGCAGCACATCGTTGTCAAGCCGGTCACCGACATAGGCAATGGATTCAGGTGGTTCGCCCGCCGCCTCGATCACCTTGGCGAAGAACCGCGGGTCTGGTTTGGACACACCCCAACCGGCCGAACTGGCGATCAGGTCAGCCGGCACGTCCAGGCGCG
>JAYUEJ010000358.1:0-5424 GCA_043739265.1 Rhodopila sp.
ACGTATTCCTTGTCCAGGAAGCGGAACGGTCCGCTGCCGACGATCTCGGTCACCTGCTTGAACGGATCGACAGTGGAGGCGATGCGCTCCGGCATCATCACCGGCTGGGGCTGCGTCTTCGACAGGATATGCGCCAACAGCGGGAACGGCTTGCGCAGGCGCCAGACCAGGGTGCGATCATCCGGCGCCTCGAGCGCATCAAGGCGGAGATTGAGGGAGGCGCCGGCCGCGTCGCGCTTCATCCAGCGCTGCACGCTGGCGAGGCAATCGCGTGCCAGGACGGGTGTGCCGTCGTGCCACAGCAGGCCTTGCCGCAGCTTCATCGTCCAACGCTTGCCGTCGTCGTCGATAACATGGCCCTCGACCATTTGCGGGCGGGGGACAAACTGCTCATCCCGGCCGTACAGCATGTCATAGACCATGAGCGCGAAGTTGCGGGTCACGGTGGCGGTCGTCCAGACCGGATCGAGGCTGGTCAGGTTCGCCTGCGGCACGAAAACCAGCGGCTTCGAAGCGATCGCAATTGCCGGCCGCGCCAGCGTGACGGCGGCCGCGGCGGTCAGGAATGTGCGTCTTTTCATTGTTTCCTCCCATTCGGTTTTCGCCGAACTGGTTATCGATTTGGTTTCCGGGTCGGTCTGCGTTGTTTGCCGCGGACGTCAGACGGGGTTATTCAAATATACAAATACCACAAACAGCAGGAATTCCTCTGGTCTTTCTTCGTATCGTCCGGGGCGAATTTGCTTCATCGAAACCACACCATCGCCCCCCGCCGCACGGGCGATACCACGGTGGCACCGGAGTCCGGACGGGTCCCCGGATCAAGTCCGATGGATGATGGGGACGACACCATCTGTCGCCCTCCAACGGCTTCTGCTGATGAGCGCCGGTGCCCTCTACGCCGCCGCCTTTGCCAGAGCCGTGGTTCTGGTTCGCGTTCGCAACGTCACGAATTCTTCCGCCGCGGTGGGGTGAATCCCGATGGTGCGGTCGAAATCCGCTTTCGTGGCCCCCATGACGACGGCGATGGCAATGCCCTGGATGATCTCGGCTGAATCCTCGCCGAGCATGTGGGCGCCGACGATTTTTTGGGTCGTTGCGTCCACGACCAGCTTCATTGTCGTTTTACGGGTTCGGCCGGACAGGTTGTGGCGCATCGGGGTAAATCGGGTCAGGTAGATATCCACTGGGCCCCGTTCGCTGGCCTGCCCCTCGGTCAGACCCACGGTAGCGAGCGGGGGGGTGGTGAAGACCGCGGACGGAATGTTCATCGTTGAAACGGTGCGCGGATTGTCGCCGAACAGCGAGTCGGCCAGGGCGTGTCCCTCGGCCGTCGCGACCGGCGTCAGATTTACCCGGTCGGTCACATCGCCCATGGCGTATATATGCGGCTGCGTGGTTCGCAGTTGGTCATCGACCTTGATCGCAAGTTTGTCGTTCAGTTCGATGCCGATCCTGTCCAGACCCAGACCCTTGACGTTGGCGCGGCGGCCGGTGGCGAAGAACACCAGATCGGTGGCGATCGTCTGGCCGTCGCCCAGGGTCAGAATACGGCGATCTCCATCGGATTCCACTTTGCCGGGGGTGGTGCCGGGATGCAGGACGATGCCCTGTGCGAGCAATGCCTCCTGCATCGATTCCCTGATGTCCTGGTCGAACCCGCGCAGGGGCAGGGGCTGGCGATAGACCAGATGCACCTCGGCGCCCAGAGCGCGGAAGATGCCGGCGAATTCCACCGCGATGTAACCTGACCCGATCATGACGACATGGTTGGGCATGGTCTTTAGATAGAACGCATCGTCCGAAACGATACCCAGACCGGCGCCTGGAATGTCGGGACGTTCGGGGTAGCCGCCGGTGGCGATGACGATTGTCTCCGCGGTGATCCGCTTGCCGGCGACCTCTATCGTATGAGCGTCGATGAACACCGCCTTTCCGTCGAACACCGTGGCGCCGGCGCCTGTGAGCAGCTTGCGGTAGAGGCCCTCCAGCCGGTTGATTTCGCGATCCTTGGCGGCGATCAGCTTGCCCCAGTCGTGCGTTCCTTTTTGGATGGTCCAGCCGAACCCGGCGGCATCCTCGGCCCAGCCGCCATATTCGCCAGCCTGCACCAGCAGCTTCTTCGGGACGCAGCCGATGTTGACGCAGGTGCCGCCCCAGTGACGTTCCTCGGCGATGCCGACACGCGCGCCATGGCCGGCGGATATACGCGCGCACCGCACCCCGGCGGAACCGCCACCGATGACAAACAGGTCGAAGTCCATGCCGGCAATCCCCTTTGGTTGGCGACCAATGTGTGACCTGGAGAATGAAGGCGCAAGATTGCATGAATTTGACGCCGGTCCGGGTTCAGGCAAGGTTCGAAACGGAGGCGAGCGATCCGGCCCCGGCTTGCGGTTGGATACGATTTAGCAACATATGGGAGACTTCGCGACGTTCTGCGCTTCGAGATCGCGGTCTGGTTGGAACAGACACAAGACGAATTCGATTTTGATGCCTGTCGGGCGGAGATAAGGGCGACCGCGTTGTGCTTCGATACCGGTGCGGCCAGGACGGGATAAACCGCTTTGGGGGAGCCAATAGAATGCTGAATCGCCGTGGCCTGGGTTTGTCGCTGCTCGGCAGTCCGTTCATCAGCCATCGCGTGCGGGCCGAGGATGCTGTTGTCCGCATTTCGAAACAATACGGCCTTGGTTACATGTCCATGATGGTTATGGAGCATGAGCATCTGGTCGAACGCCATGCCACCAAGGCTGGCCTGCCCGGTTTGCGATTGGAGTGGCCGGTGTTTGGCGGTCCGGGTCCGCAGATCGATGCGCTGCTGGCGGGACAGATCGGGTTCATCGGGCCGGGATCGACCACGCTGGCGACTTTGTGGGATAAAACCGTCGGAACGGCGCGGGAGATCAAAGCGCTTTCGGCTCTGCAGTCGATGCCATTCGTTCTGATGACGCGCAATCCGGCCATTCGTTCCATTGTCGATTTGACGGAGCACGATAAGATCGCGCTGCCCGGGGTCAAGATCACCGGTCACGCCCTGACGTTGGAGATGGCGGCCGCTCGGCAGTGGGGTTTTGCGGTGTATGACCGGCTGGACAGCCTGACCATCACGCTGTCGCATCCGGATGCGATGGCGGCGTTGTTGGGCGGGCAATCGGAGATCAACTGCCATCTGGCCAGTTCGCCGTTTTATTATTACGAACGGGCGGCGCCGGGTGTGCATCGGGTGTTCAAGTCGTACGATGTGACGGATGGAATGCATACGAACGGTGTGTTGGTGACGTCGAAAGCGTATCGCGACGCGAATCCTCGCGTGTGCGGCGCCGTGCTGGCGGCACAGCAGGAGGCGAATGATTTCATCCGCACCAATCCGCGTCAGGCGGCGGAGATCTATCTGGCGATGACCGGCGACAAGCTGGCTGGCGTCGAGCAGATGGCCGGCTGGATCGCCGACCCGGATGTTGTCTATACGACTGTGCCGATGAAGGTGATGGATTTTGCTGCGTTTATGCACAAGGTTGGGCGGTTGAAGCGCCAGCCGGAAAGCTGGAAGGATCTGTTTTTTGAGGAAGGCCAGGAGGTCGGGGGAAGCTAGGATCGTTCCACGACGGCAACAGGTTTCAAATGCTCCTGCAAGCGGGGCATCAGTTCGACCAGGTTGCACGGCCGGTGACGGTTGTCCAACTGCGACAGCAGGATATCGTCCCAGCCATCCTTGACCGCGCCGGTGCTGCCGGGCAGCGCGAACAGGTAGGTGCCGCCGGCAACGCCGGCAATGGCGCGTGACTGCATCGTGGAGGTGCCGATCTTCTGGTAACTCAACATACGAAACAATTCGCCAAACCCCTCGATGCGCTTTTCCATCACGCGGTCGAAGGCTTCCGGGGTCACATCGCGGCCAGTGATGCCGGTGCCGCCGGTGGTGATAACCACGTCGATATCGGGATCGGCGATCCAGATTCGCAACAATTTTTCGATCGCGGCGGTTTCGTCTTTTTCGATGGCGCGGATGGCGATTCGGTGGCCGGCCGCGACGACGCGTGCGGCCAAGGTATCGCCGGATGTGTCGTCGGCGAGGGTGCGGGTATCCGACACCGTCAGCACGGCGATATTGACCGGGATGAAGGGGCGGGTTTCGTCGATGCGAGCCATAACAGGTGCCTCCGGCGGATGGATTAGTGCCGGTCTGTCAGTGCGATCCCGGCGCCAGCAGGGCCATTCTGCTCTCCTGGTTCGGCGGCGTGAAGCGGGGGAAGTCGCCGGCCGCCAATTCATCCAGGCTGGCCGCGGGCAGATGCATCCGGGCGGCGTAGATCCACGAATATGCCAGGGCGTGCGGCACGAAGGCGCGTGTTTCGGCGACTGGAATGGCCTCGATGAACAACAGCGGATCGCCGCGATCGCGAATTTCGGCGCCCCAGCGGCCAAAGTTTCCGGGTCCCGAATTATAACTGGCAAGCATGCGCATCAAATCGTTATTGATACCATCCAAATGCGCCAGATGGGAGATATAACGTTGCCCGATTTCAAGGTTGGAGGCGGGTTCGTGCAACCGGTCCGGTGCGAAAAACGAATCACCCGTAATATATTGTGCCGTTGCCGGCATGATCTGCATCAACCCGCGGGCGCCGGCGGGTGAGATCGCATCTGTATTGAAATTCGATTCCAGGCGGGTCAGCGCATACACCAAGGCTGGATCGATTTTGAAACCACCCGCCGGCCGCAGATGCGGCAAGGGGAAGCGCAACCCGTCGTGGTGCTGGCCATCCTGCGATTGCAGCAAGCTGGCCATTTGCGCGGCGCAATCGGTCAGCCCCGACGCGGCCGCCACCAACATCAGCGATCGCCCGAACACCGGATTGGTGGACCAGAGTGCCCGCAATTCCGCCTCGGCGCGGTCGGACAGGCCGATTTGCAGCAGGGCGAAGGCGCGCCAACCATGCGGGGTCGCGGCGATCGCATCGACATCCGCCTGACTGAGCAGTTCAGAGCTGGGCAGTATGCCGGTGTTCATCCGCAGAATCCGGCGGGCGAGCAGGCCGTGCAAGGTCAGCCGTTCCTCGGCGGCCACGCGCAGCCACGCCACGGTTCCGGCGGCGTCATGCATCATGCGACTGGCGCGTGAGGCCCAGAATGCCGACGCCGCATGCAGGCGCGCCGATGTGTTGGTTGCTTTCGCACCGCCTTCGAACAAAGTTCTGGCGAGGTCTGTGCGATCGAGCCGCCAGGCGGCCAGACCGGCTACGTAGAATCCCAGACTTGGTTGATCGGCGGCGGCGATGTCGCGCAGCGCTGCCTGGGCGATGCGAAGCGCGTCGGTATCTTCATTCCGCGTAAACGCGATCTGTGCGACTTCGGCGCGAAGTTGCGCGGCGTAGGCTGGCGAAAGTCCTCGCGTTGTGGTGATCAGACGTAGGGCAGATG
>JAYUEJ010000359.1:0-5413 GCA_043739265.1 Rhodopila sp.
CGCCGATGAACGCCGATCAGGGGGATATCGGGCGCCGTCGCCGGGCGAATGGGTGTGGGTTGGATGAACCGGCCATTGGCCTCTCGGACGGTCAGTGGCTAAGGCTTTTTTGGCATCGGCGTTCATCCCGCTTATCGGCGTTCATCCGTCTGCAAAAAACACTTGAGCGGCCGGACACGGGCCGTCGCGGCGGGCGAATTCCTGTCATCCACGCCCTTGTTGGCATAAGGCGACGCCCCACTATTATCGCTTCAGGTATATGCCATTTCTCCATCGTCATGGCATGGCTTGTTCGGGCCACCTGTCTCGGCATGTGCGGGACCAGGTGGCCCGGACAAGCAGAGCCGTGTCAAAATGAGGGTTTCGCTTATTGTTGGGCGCCGCCTAAGTTTCATGGTCACATTTGGCCTGATTCCTTACGACTTTGCCTGGTTCGGCATCGCAATTCGTGGGTGACCGGGCCAGGCGCGGTCATGACACATCGGTAATGCCGGTGCCGCCAGAATTTCGTCCGTTCACCCGATTGCCCTGGCATCATGGCGGACCCGGGCTGACAAATGGCGCGTCCGGGTGTAGATCGCTTTCGCACGTCCGCAACATGAGGCAGGCACCATGCCCGACAGCATTTCTCCCAATGGCGACACCCAAATCGTCGATATGATCCGGCGGTTCTCGCAGGAGCGTTTGGCGCCGTTGGCGGCTGAACGTGAGAAGCAGAAACGGATCGAACCGGAGATCATCGCCGAACTTGGCGAACTGGGTGTGTTCGGCGCGACGACGCCGGCCGAATGGGATGGCAGCGAGCTGGACCCGGTCACTTACGCGATGCTGCTGGAGGAAATCGCGGCGGGCGATGGATCGGTTTCCACCATGGTATCGGTGCATAACTCGCCGACCTGCATTGTGGTGAACAATTACGGGAATAATGCCCAGAAGGACCGTTGGCTGCGCAAGCTGGCGACCGGGGAGCATATCGGATCGTTTGGGCTGACCGAACCGCAGGCCGGGTCGGACGCGTCAAATCTGAAGACGCGGGCGGTGAAGAAGGGCGACCGGTATATTGTCAACGGTTCGAAGCAGTTCATCAGCAACGCGGCGCATCCGGGCAGTCTGGTGTTTTTTGCCGTCACGGACCCCAGCGCCGGCAAAAAGGGTCTTTCGGCGTTTGTGATCGACAAGACCCATCCGGGGTTCTCGATCGCCCGGATCGAGGAGAAGCTGGGCCAGAAAGCCTCCGACACCTGCGCGCTGGCGTTCGAGGATATGGAAGTGCCTGAGGACCAGCGCATCGGCGCGGAGGGGGAGGGGTATAAGATCGCACTCTCCACCCTGGAAAGCGGGCGAATCGGGATCGCCGCGCAGAGCGTCGGCATGGCGCGGGCGGCGTTGGACTACGCGATCGGCTATGCTCGGGAGCGTAAGGCGTTCGGCGGTGCGATCATCGACTTCCAGGCGGTCGGGTTCCGGCTGGCCGAATCCAAAACGAAACTGGAGGCGGCGCGGCAGTTGACGCTGTATGCGGCGCGGCTGAAAGCGGAGGGACGGCCGGCTCTGGAGGCCGCGTGCATGGCGAAGTTGTTCGCGTCCGAGGCCGCCGAGGCGATCTGCACCGCGTCGATCCAGACGCTGGGCGGGTATGGATTCCTGGCCGACTACCCGGTGGAGCGGATTTATCGGGATGTCCGGGTGTGCCAGATTTATGAGGGCACGTCGGACGTGCAGAAGCTGATCCTGCAACGGATGCTCTGAAGCGGTTCGGGGAGCGTCGCCGCCTCATGTTTTTTTGGCGATGGCGTTCTGGCGGTCGCTGAACAGAATGCCGCCTTTTGCCTTGTTCTGTTTCGCCGATTCGACGATCTGGACCATCACCGTGTCGGCCGCGACGTTGAAGTTTGTTACGACGGCCGCGGTGATGTCGCGGACCAGGGCGCGCTTCTGGTCCAGGGTGCGGCCCTCGACGGCATGGACGTAGATTTCCGGCATGTTTTTTCCCCAATCTGCCGATACCGTATAGAGTTTTCTGGCCTTGCGGGCGATGACCGGTCATAGCTTCGCCCCGCGTGAGCCGACCGCCGATTGGGGTGCGCCGGATGGATCGCCGGAGTTTCGATGCGCTCATGCGTTAGGTTGTTTGTTCCGATTACGCTTATGGCTTGCGCCGTTGCCTTGCCGCTGCCGAGCCGGGCGCAGCAGGCTGGTGCGCCCGCATCCAAAGCCGGGCCGGCGCTTGGCATCGCGCCGACTGGTGTTGGGACGAACGGAAACGCGTCGGCGCCACAGCAAGGGACCGCCGACCCTGTCGTGGGCAGTGTCGAAGGCCATCTGATCTACCTCAGCGAGTTGGGCGAGGCATCGAAGACGCTGCCGGAAAATCTGCGCGGGCTGGCGTTCGATACGCTGTATCCGGTGCTGCTGGACCGCATGATCGACCATCAGGCGCTGGTGATCATGGCCAAACGCAAGGGTCTGGAGGAAAAAAAACAGGTCCAGCACGATATCCAGGTGGCGGTCGAGCGGATCCTGGAAGGGGCCTATCTGGGGGAAGCGGCGGCGCCGAGGGTCACCGAACAGGGGATTCAGGGACGGTATAACCGGTTGTATGCGAATCGGCCGGCGACCGAGGAGGTGCGTGCCCGTCATATCCTGGTCACCACCGAGGCCGAGGCGCGCAAGGTTTTGGAGGATCTGCAAAAGGGTGCGGATTTCCCGACCATCGCGCGGGTGCTCAGCAAGGACCCCGATGCGGCCAAGGGTGGTGATCTGGGATTCTTCCGGCGGGAGCAGGTTTGGCCGGGTTTCGCCGACGTTGCGTTTTCGCTGACTCCCGGTCAGATCGCCCCCAACCCGATCAAGAATGAATTCGGCTGGCATGTCATCAAGATCGAGGAGAAGCGCCTGGTCGCGCCGCCGAGTTTTTCTGACATTCATGAGCAGTTACGCCAGGAGCTTCTGGCGGCGGCGGTTCAGCAGGCAATCGACACCGCACGCTCCGCCCTGGCGATTCACCGTTTCAACCTGGACGGGTCCGAACTTGATAACGGCCCGCGGCTGAATGTTAGCGGCTCGGGCGGCGGGCAGGCGCGGTAGCCTGGTTTCATCGGCGGTCTGACAATCGTTTCCACGCAATGGGCCGGCGGTCAGGCGCCGCCAGGCCGACCCGGAGTCTGCCCGGCTTGTTCGTCATCCCGGGTTCGGCCATAAGCAGCCCAACTTTCGATCAGGGGTTTTCATGCCAATTTTTGCGGACTGCTCATTTGGGCCGCCGTCCCGCCTGCTTGCATCCGCCGTCCTGGCGGGTCTGATCGCGGCCGGGTCAGCCTTGGCGCAAACTGGTTCCGATCCGGTGCTGGCCAAGGTCAACGGTCAGGCAATCCATATGAGCGACCTGAAGGCCGCGGCGGAAACGTTGCCGGCGCAGGCACGCAACATGCCGCCGCAGCAACTCTATCCGATGCTGCTGGAGCAACTTATTGATGCGCAGGCGCTGCTGGTGGAGGCGAAGAAGATCGGTTTAGACAACGAACCCGATGTGCAGCATCTTTTGCAGCTTGCGCAGGAGCGGGCGCTGGAGTCGGCGCTGCTGAATAAGGTGGTCCGCCCACTGGTGTCCGAGGACGGCATCAGAGCGCGCTACGAGCAGGACTATGCCGGTAAGGCGGGCGATACCGAGGTGCATGCGCGTCACATTCTGGTCAACGACGAAGCGACCGCGAAGAAGATCACGGCCGACCTGAAGAAGGGCGGCGACTTCGCGGCCTTGTCCAAGCAATACAGCAAGGATCCTGGCGCGGTGCAGCAGGGCGGCGACCTGGGTTTCTTCAAGAAAACCGACATGGTTCCGGAATTCGCCGACACCGCGTTTGCGCTGAAGGACAAGGAAATTTCGTCGGTTCCGGTCAAGACGCAATTCGGCTGGCATGTGATTCAGACGTTGGAGCATCGCACCTCGCAGCCCCCCAGTTTCGAGCAAGTCCACGATGACCTGCGCCAGCAGATGGTGCAGGCGGCCGTGCAGAAGCAAGTCGCGGCGGCTCGTGGATCGGTGACGGTGGAAATGTTCAACATGGACGGCTCGCCGGTCAAAGCGACCGACACGGCGGAGCCGCCGCCCGCGGCGAAGTAAGTCAGAAACGCAAGAAAAGGACGCTGATAATGGCAACCGCCGTGTCTCCGCTGGCTGTCACGTTGCCGGAACTGCCGCCGCTGGCTGGGGTCCGGCTGTCCGCCACCGCGGCGGGCATCCGCTATCAAGGCCGCACCGATGTGGTCATGATGGAGGTCGCGCCCAACAGCACGGTTGCAGGCGTATTCACGTCCAACAAGTGCCCGGGGGCGCCGATCGATTGGTGCCGAGCGTCATTGAAGGGCGGGAGGGCGCGGATGATCGTGGTGAATGCGGGCAATGCCAACGTGTTTACCGGCAAGGCCGGGCGCGACGCGTGTGCCGCGACGGCGGCTGCGGCGGCGGATCTGGTTGGGTGCCCGCCGAAGCAGGTGTTCGTTGCCTCGACCGGGGTGATCGGTGAGGTTTTGCCGTACGAAAAGATCGTCGCGGTGCTGCCGGCCCTGCAATCGGGTCTGTCCGAGGATCATTGGGAAGCAGCGGCGCGTGGCATTATGACCACCGATACGTTTCCCAAAGCGGCGACGCGGACCGCGCGGATCGGCGATGCGACGGTGCGGATAACCGGGATTGCCAAGGGCAGCGGGATGATCGCGCCGGACATGGCGACGATGCTGTGTTTTGTGTTCACCGACGCGAAGATACCGGCGGAGGCGCTGCAGACCCTGCTGAGGAAGGGCGTCGATGTTAGCTTCAATTGCACGACGGTGGATTCGGATACCTCGACCTCCGACACCGTGCTGCTGATCGCGACCGGGCAGACGAAGCATCCGCGGGTCCCGTCGGACGGCGGCAAGAAGCTGCTGGCGGATTTCGGCCGCGCGTTGAATGATCTTTTGCTGGACCTGGCGTTGCAGGTCACCGGGGATGGCGAGGGCGCGCAAAAGCGGGTGCGGATCGACGTAACGGGCGCCACAAGCGCGAAGTCGGCGAAGAAAATTGCCATGGCGGTGGCGAACTCGCCATTGGTGAAAACGGCGATTGCCGGCGAGGACGCCAACTGGGGTCGCATCGTGATGGCTGTCGGCAAATCGGGCGAGCCGGCGGATCGCGACAAACTGTCCATTGGGGTCGGCGGCGTGTGGATGGCCAAGGATGGGGCCGTGATCCCCGGTTACGACGAAACCCCGGTCGTGGCGCACATGAAGGGCCTGGAAGTCGAGATTGCGATCGATATCGGTCTGGGACGCGGCAAGGCGACCGCCTGGACCTGCGACCTGACGCATGGCTACATCGACATCAACGGGTCCTACCGAAGCTGAGGTTCGGCTCGCATGACCGGGATCGAAG
>JAYUEJ010000360.1:0-5407 GCA_043739265.1 Rhodopila sp.
ATGATCAATTTCGCCCACGGCGACATTTTCATGGTCGGTTCCTTCCTGTCGCTCATCGCCCTCCTGAGCCTCGCCTCCCTGGGCATCACGGCGGTACCGCTGGCGCTGGCCCTCACGCTGCTGTTCGCCGCCGGGCTGGCCGCCTTGTATGGCTGGACGGTGGAGCGGGTGGCCTACCGCCCGCTGCGCGGTTCCTTCCGCCTGGCGCCGCTGATCAGCGCCATCGGCATGTCGATCACGTTGCAGAACTTCGTTCAGGTCAGTCAGGGTGCGCGAGTCAAACCGATGGACGCGATTATCCCGGGCGGCATCCAACTGATGCACCAGGACGGCTTCGCGGTGCAGCTTTCGTGGATGCAGATCGCCATCGTGTTGATCACCCTGACCATCCTGGGCCTGTTTACCTGGCTCGTAACGAAAACCCCGCTCGGGCGCACCATGCGCGCCTGTGAGCAAGACCTGAAGATGGCCAGCCTGTTGGGCATCGACACCGACCGCACGATCAGCCTGACGTTCGTCATCGGCGCCGCGCTGGCCGCCGTCGCCGGGTTCATGTTCCTGCTGTATTACGGCGTGATCGATTTCTACATCGGCTTCGTCGCCGGTATCAAAGCCTTCACCGCCGCGGTCCTGGGCGGCATTGGCAGCCTGCCCGGCGCGGTCCTGGGCGGCCTGCTGATCGGCCTGATAGAGGTGTTCTGGTCGGCCTATTTCAGTGTCGAATACAAGGACGTGGCCGCATTTTCGATCCTGATCGTGGTGCTGATCTTTATGCCGACCGGAATACTGGGACGGGCGGAGGTGGAGAAGGTATGAACCGCCCGCTCCGCGATGCTTTCCTGTCCGCCGTCGTGGCACTCGGATTGTTCGGCCCGATCATCGGTATGGTCACCACCAATGGCGATCACGGCTTGTTTCTCCGCGCCCGGCCCATCGCCACCGCCGTCGTCGTGGGCATCGTTTTCTTCGGACGCCTGATGATCCTGTCATGGCGGGGCCGCAAACAACGGCAAACCAATCACGCGCTCGCCGAACGCATTTCCCGAGCAGGGAAATACGTCACGCCTTTGCTGTTGGTCGCGGCGGTTGCGCTGCCGTTCACCGGATCACGTTACTATATCGATCTCGGCACTTTGGTGCTGACTTACATCATGCTCGGGTGGGGCCTGAACATCGTCGTCGGACTGGCCGGATTGCTCGACCTTGGCTACGTCGCGTTCTATGCCGTCGGCGCCTATTCCTACGCGATCCTCGCAACCACATTCGGGCTGGGCTTCTGGACGTGCCTTCCCATGGCCGGCATCCTCGCCGCCCTTTGGGGAGTCATGCTCGGATTTCCCGTCCTTCGCCTGCGTGGCGACTATCTGGCGATCGTTACCTTGGCGTTCGGAGAAATCATCCGCATCGTGCTGATCAACTGGACCTCGCTGACCAACGGCCCCAATGGCATCACCGGCATTCCCCGCCCCACCCTGTTCGGCCTGGGCTTCAGCATGGACGGCGGCCCCGGCACGTTTGCCGGATTTTTCGACATTGAACCGGAAGTCATCCAGCGCATCATTTACCTTTACTACGTGATTCTGGGCCTCGCCCTGCTGACCAACTGGGTCTCGCTCCGCCTGCGCCGCCTGCCGCTGGGGCGAGCGTGGGAGGCATTGCGAGAGGATGAGGTGGCGTGCCGGTCGCTGGGCATCAACGTGCGCAACACCAAGCTGACCGCGTTCGGCATCGGCGCCATGTTCGGCGGTTTTGCCGGCGCGTTTTTCGCCACGCGGCAGGCCTTCATCAGCCCCGAAAGTTTCACGTTCATCGAATCCGCCACCGTGCTGGCCATCGTCGTTTTGGGCGGCCTGGGCAGCCAACTCGGCGTCGCGCTGGCGGCCATCGTCATGGTCGGCGGACTGGAGGCGTTGCGTGACCTGTTGAGTATCATCGGCGACCAGTTGAACAGCCCGATCTTCGCGGGCATCGCCAGCGAACTGCCGCTGTATCGCATGCTGATCTTCGGCCTGGCGCTGGTGGTGATGATGGTGCTCCGCCCAAGGGGCCTGGTGTCCGGCCGCACCCCCGGCGTGGCCTTGACGAAGGTGAAAGAGATTTCTCCCGACCTCGTGGCACAGGGGCGCGGATAGTGCTGTCGGTTACCAGTTTGACGATGCGCTTCGGCGGCCTGAAAGCGGTCGATGACCTGTCGTTCGAGGCCCGAGCCGGCGACATCACCGCTGTGATCGGCCCGAATGGAGCCGGGAAAACCACGGTGTTCAACTGCATCACCGGGTTCTACCGCCCGAGTTCCGGAACGCTTGGACTGATCCACGCGGACGGCCGGGCCTATGCGCTGGAGCGGATGCAAGGCCACCGCATCGCCGCTACCGCCAAAGTGGCCCGTACATTTCAGAATATTCGTTTGTTCGCCGGTATGACGGTGCTGGAGAATCTGCTGGTCGCACAGCACAACACCCTGATGGCCGCCACGGGATTTGGCGTCCTGGCGGTGCTGGGTCTGGGCCGCTACCGCGCCGCCGAAGCAGCCGGCATGGAAAAGGCTCGATTCTGGCTGGATGCGATCGGCCTGACCGCCCGGGCCGACGATCCCGCCGGCGCCCTGCCCTATGGCGCGCAACGCCGGTTGGAGATCGCGCGCGCGATGTGTATCGATCCGGTTTTGTTATGTCTCGACGAACCGGCGGCGGGCCTGAACCCGCGTGAGTCGGAAGAACTGAACCAACTGTTGCTGCGCATTCGCGATGGCGGCTGCACTTTGCTGCTGATCGAGCACGACATGGGCGTGGTCATGCGCATTTCCGACCACATCGTGGTGCTGGACCATGGCAAAAAGATCAGCGACGGCACACCGGCCGATATTCGCGCCGACCCCGCCGTCATCGCCGCCTATCTGGGCGAGGGCGACGAAGATGAGGTACCGGCATGACCGCCCTGTTGTCGCTGTCCGGCGTCACCGCCTTCTACGGCGCGATCCAGGCGCTGCGCGGGATCGACATGACGGTGAACCAGGGCGAGATCGTTACGTTGATCGGTGCCAACGGCGCGGGTAAATCCACCCTGATGATGACCATCTGCGGCAGCCCCCGCGCCCGGTCCGGGCAGATCGTTCACGATGGCCAGGACATCACGCAATGGCCAACGCATGAGATCATGCGCCGAGGCATCGCTCAGGCCCCCGAAGGCCGTCGTATATTCAACCGTATGACGGTGCATGAAAATTTGCTGATGGGGGCTGAGGTCGCCGGCCGTTCCGGTATCGATGCACTGCTGGAGCAAGTGTTCACCCTGTTTCCCCGCCTGAAAGAACGCATCGGTCAACGCGGCGGCACCCTGTCCGGCGGAGAACAGCAGATGCTGGCGATCGGACGGGCGCTGATGTCTCGGCCGACATTGCTGTTGCTGGATGAGCCGTCGCTGGGTTTGGCGCCACTGGTGGTGCGGCAAATTTTCGGTGCGATACGGGAACTGAACCGTTCGACCGGTCTGACTGTGCTGTTGGTGGAGCAGAATGCCTATCAGGCGCTGCGGCTGGCACACCGCGGCTACGTGCTGGTCAACGGGTCGATCACCATGGCTGGAACCGGGGCGGAACTACTGGCGCGACCGGAGATCAGGGCGGCTTATTTGGAAGGTGGCCACGCCTAGACTGCCTGCCCGGATTCGATCAGGTCACCGGCTCGGTCAACACTTCCTCCACCATGTCCGGCGCCCGATCAAATATCCGCATCAAGCTAACCGCCGCCGGATCGGGGCGATGACGCCCCTGTTCCCAGCTCTGTAGCGTACGAACGTCAAGACCCAAAAGATCGGCGTATTCGCGTTGTGACAGACCGCGGCGGGCACGCATCGCAGCGATGTCCACCTGCGTTCCAGCCACTGGCAACTTCCGTCGCAATTCTACGTTCAAGGTGGCAAGTTCGCTCGCAAGCAGGGACAGGTCTTCGGTCTTGGCGACTGCACAGATAGACCAGCTCATATCCACCAACCGGTTTATGGCGTCATGCGCCTGCTTCAACGTCAACCCCGCAGCATAAAGCCGACGGGCAACCGATACTCCATTGTCAAGACGACCATTACGATGCAATACGACAACGACCGATTCGTCAGCGGACAATAACGGGCGGGACACGTCCCGGACCCGCCCCAGACGTGCGAGTCGCGCCTTCAATTCGGAGTTGCTCGACATCGAGATGAACCTTTGCCCAATGGATCAATTCTAGCAGTGACCTTGTGCCGAGCGTGTTGCGCCCGCCGCCTTGGATATGGAGACCACGCAGCACAGCAGTCCGGCCAACGAATTCCACGCCCGTCAGTACCTCAACGATTTAGACTCCATCGGTCAACTTGACCAATATCGTGCCGGTGCCTCCGAAATCGAATTCGAGCACACGCCACATCACTACCGTCCTTGCTACCCGCGACAAAGAACAGCCGGAGGACACGCGCCAACCCATGATGCCTTTTTATACGTGATTCACGTATAGCCGTCAATCGTCCCGTCCCAGTACCACTCTTCATCCGCAAAGGGAAACCGGCCCAAACCGATAGGCATTGCTGAACCGGCGGTTCAGCTCGGTTGCGTTTCCCGCACTTGTCGGCAGACTGCGCCGATCATCCACAACGGGGGAGAGAAACATGGGCTACAAAATCGCGATCATGGGCACCGGGGCCGTCGGCGCCTATGCCGGGGCGCACATGGCTCGGGCGGGTGAAGACGTCACCTTCATCGATCCATGGCCGACGAACGTGGAGACCATGAAGGCGCACGGCCTGAAGGTGTCCCACATTCGCGACGTGCCGGAATGGTCCACCCCGGTGCGCGCCCTGCATCTGACGGAACTGCAACAAGCGGCCAAGGAACAACCGTTCGACATCGCCTTCGTCTGCCCGAAGTCTTACGACACCGAATGGGCGACCGTCATGATCTCCCAGTATCTCGCACCGGCCGGCTTCATCGTGTCGTTGCAGAACTGCATGAATGAGGAAACCATCGCCGGTGTTGTGGGTTGGGGCAAAGTCCTGGGCTGCATCGCCAGCTCCATCACCGTCGATCTGTGCGAACCTGGCCATGTCCGCCGCGCCGCGGGCAAAAGCGGTGACAAACACACGGTCTTTCGTGCCGGTGAAGTGCATGGGCGGATAACCGAACGGTTGGAGGAAGTCCGGCGTCTGGTCGCGCTGACGGATTCGGCCGTTGCCACATCGAATTTGTGGGGCGAGCGCTGGTCGAAATTGGTCACCAACGCGATGGCCAACGGCATGTCCGCCAGCACCGGTTTGATCAGCAAGGACATTCTCCGCAACGACACGCTACGCCGTTTCGGCGCCCGGCTGGGTAGCGAGGCCATCCGCGTCGGGCAGGCGTTGGGGTATGAGTTGGAGGACGTTCACCATATCGATC
>JAYUEJ010000361.1:0-16268 GCA_043739265.1 Rhodopila sp.
CCACCGCCGGTTGAGCGTCCAATATCTTGGCGTCTTGGCGTCTTGGCGCTGAACTGCATTCGTGCGAGGTCGAAGGCCGAAACAATCCGGCTTCACCGAACCAAACTCCTCACAGCCAGCCTCTATCCGCGCTCATCAGCGTGTATCGGCGGTCGGTTCCTCCGTTCAAACGCCCCGTGTCGGCGGACAGCAACCCCGAACCGACCAACGCCCGGCAGTGGCAGTTCAAATGCGATTGCCCTGAAGGCTTCGCCAGTTCCCCTGGACCACACGCCCGGGGCGCTGTAGGGAACCCCCATCATGCCCCGCATCGCGACGATCACCCGCAAGACCTCGGAAACCGATATTTCCGCAACCCTGAACCTCGACGGGACGGGCGTCGCGGACATTGCCACGGGCATTGGCTTTCTCGACCACATGCTGACCGCCCTCGCCCGCCATGGCCTGTTCGACCTCACGATCCGCGCCGACGGCGATCTGCACATCGACTTCCACCACACCACCGAAGACGTCGGCATCGTCCTGGGCGCCGCATTCGCCCGCGCTCTGGGCGACAAGCGCGGCATTCGCCGGTTCGGCAACGCCCTGATCCCGATGGATGAGACGCTGGCCGAAGCCGCGGTCGATATCTCCGGCCGCCCCTTCCTCGCCTGGAACGTCGATTTTCAGCGTCCCAAGATCGGCGAAATGGACACCGAACTGTTCGAGGAATTCTTCCGCGCCCTGGCCTTCAACGCCATGATCACGCTGCACATAACCAAACGCGCCGGCCACAACGCCCACCATGTGGCGGAAGCCTGTTTCAAGGCCACCGCCCGCGCGTTGCGCATGGCGGTCGAGCCCGATCCGCGCATCGGAGATGCGATCCCGTCCACCAAGGGGGCGCTGTGAGGCTTTATACCGCCCTGCTGAAGGCCGACGCCGAACCGGTGCTGGTGCGGGAGGGCTTCTCCTGGGGTGCCTTGATCCTCGGCCCGGTCTGGCTGGCGGCGCATCGTGCCTGGATCGCCGCCGCGATCAGTCTGGCCGCCTGTGTCCTGATCGCCGCGCTGTTCAGCGCGCCGACCGCCGCGATCCTGGCGGCGGGCCTGGCGCTGATCCTTGGGTTCACCGGTCATGACCTTCGCCGCTGGGCGCTGGAAAACCGCGGCTATCTGCTGGTTCATGTCCTGGCCGCCGCCAGTCAGGACGATGCCCTCTCCCGTTTGCTGACACACCGCCCCGACCTGGCCAAACGTTTCGGGCCGGAACCCGCCTGATGATGACCATCGCGGTCGTCGATTACGGCAGCGGCAACCTGGCCTCCGCCTCCCGCGCCCTGGCGCTCGCGGCCGAACGCGCCGGGATCGATGCCACCGTCACCGTCACCGCCGACCCCGCCATGGTGGCAACAGCCGACCGGATCGTGCTGCCCGGCCAAGGCGCCTTTGCCGACTGCGCCGCCGGCCTGACGGCCGTGGCCGGCATGCGCGAGGCGATCGAAACCGCGACCGGTCGCGGAACCCCGTTTCTCGGCATTTGCGTCGGCATGCAGCTTATGGCCGAACGCGGCCTCGAACACACCGTCACCCGGGGCTTCGGCTGGATCAAAGGCGACGTGGCCGAGATGCCCGCCGCCGGCCTGCGCCTGCCGCAGATGGGTTGGAACGGCCTGGATTTCGTCCCCGGCTCGCACCCCTTGCTGGATGGGCTGCACCCGGACGATCACGTCTATTTCGTCCACAGCTATGCCCTGGTCCACGGTGCGCCGTCGGAAACCATCGCCACTACCGAATACGGCGGCACCATCCCGGCCATTGTCGTCGCCGGCAACCGAGCCGGCACGCAGTTCCACGTCGAGAAAAGCCAGGACGTCGGCATCCGCCTGCTGTCCAACTTCCTGCGCTGGGTACCCTGACCATGCCGAACACCATTATCGTCGCCTCAGAACCGGAACTGCTCGTGGAACGGTTGAAGCGCTTCACCGACCACGACCTGAACACGCTGTGCGAGGCTACCGACGCCGCCATCATCGACGGCGGCGGCTTCGGCTGGGTCACCCCGCCCGGACGGCGCGCCATGGAAACCTACTTCCGCGGCGTCCTGCTCGTTCCCGAACGAGAGCTGTTCGTCGCCCGCCTGAACGGCGACATCGTCGGCTCCGCCATCCTGGTCCGGCCGCCGCGTAACAATGAGGCGCAGGCCTTCGCGGCGAACCTGATGCACTCCTACATCGCCCCCTATGCGCGCGGCCACGGCCTCGCCCGGATGCTGACCGGGGCCGTGGAGGACCGATCGCGCGAACTTGGCTACCACATCCTGAACCTGGACGTGCGCGAGACCCAGACGGTGGCGATCCGGATGTACGAATCCCATGGCTATGTCCGCTGGGGCGAGCATCCCGAATACGCGCTGGTGCGCGGCAAATCGATCGCCGGTTACTTTTTCTATAAGCGGCTGCGGCCCGCGAAAGCCGGCGGCGGGCAATGACCGCACTGACCCTTTACCCCGCGATCGACCTGAAGGACGGCCAGTGCGTCCGCCTGCGCCGCGGCGACATGGACCAGGCGACGATCTATGCCGACGACCCTGGCGCACAAGCCAAAACCTGGCAGGCGGCCGGCTTTTCCTGGCTGCATGTGGTCGATTTGAACGGGGCGTTCGCCGGTAAGCCGGTCAACGCCGCCGCCGTCAGGGCGATCCTGGCCAACGTCACCGTGCCGGTGCAACTCGGCGGCGGCATCCGCGACATGGCAGGCGTCGCCGCCTGGCTCGACGCCGGCATCCATCGCGTCATCCTGGGCAGCGCCGCCGCCAAGAACCCGAAGCTGGTGCTGCAGGCCTGCAAGACCTTCCCCGGCCGCATCGCCGTCGGCATCGACGCCCGCGACGGCTTTGTCGCCACCGAAGGCTGGGCCGAGACATCGGCCATGCCAGCCGCCGAGCTGGGGCTGCGCTTTGAGGACGCCGGCGTGTCGGCGATCATCTACACCGACATCGGCCGCGACGGCATGTTGAGCGGCCTGAACCTGGACCAGACCGTGGCCCTGTCGCATCGCCTGACCACACCGGTCATCGCATCGGGCGGCGTCGGCTCCCTGGTCCATCTCGCGGCGCTGAAAGCCGCCGCCGATGGCACGCGAATCGAGGGCGTCATCGTCGGCCGTGCGCTGTATGACGGACGTGTCGATCCGGCAGAGGCAATGGCGCTGTTGGCGGCCTGAAATCCGGATGAATGTGGCCGGTTATCCGGCCACTTGCGTCTTTGCCGAAGCGATGTGCGCATAGGGTCTTGCATCCGCGACCGTTGCGCATTTTATAGCGTGACCATGTTGAAACTCCGCGTGATTCCCTGTTTGGATGTGAAAGACGGCCGCGTCGTCAAAGGCGTGAACTTCGTGTCCCTGCGCGATGCCGGGGACCCGGTGGAGCAAGCCGCTGTCTATGACGCCGCCGGCGCCGACGAACTGACGTTCCTCGACATCACCGCCAGCCATGAGAATCGCGACACCATCCTGGACGTCGTCTCGCGCACCGCCGCTCGGGTATTCCTGCCGCTAACGGTCGGCGGCGGCATTCGGTCGGTTGAGGATATGCGCCGCCTGCTGCTGGCCGGCACCGACAAATGCAGCATCAACTCCGCCGCGGTGGCGCGGCCCGAACTGGTGCGCGAAGCGGCGACGAAATTCGGCAGCCAGTGCGTCGTCGTCGCGGTGGACGCCAAGCAGACCGCGCCCGGAAAATGGGAGGTCTTCACCCATGGCGGACGCCGGAACACCGGGATCGACACCATCGCATGGTGCCGTCAGGTCGTGTCCCTCGGCGCCGGGGAGATCCTGCTCACCAGCATGGACCGTGACGGCACCGGAACCGGCTTCGACCTCGATCTGCTGCGCGCCGCCTGCGGTGCCGTGCGGGTACCGGTGGTCGCGTCCGGGGGCGTCGGCACGCTGACCCATTTCATCGAGGGCGCCCGGGCCGGCGCCACCGGCCTGCTGGCCGCCAGTGTCTTCCACTTCGGCACCTTCACCATCGCGCAGGTCAAACAGGCTTTGGCGGACGCCGGCCTGCCCGTCCGCTTACCCCGCAAGGCAGCCTGACCATGGCGAAATCCGACAAGAAAAAGACCGCGTCCGGCCAGCCGAAGGCGTCCACGAAACTGTCGTCCCTCAAGGCGTCCGGCAAGACCTCGGGCAAGGCGGCTGGAAAGACGGCTGATAAGACTTCGGGCAAGACGTCTAAAACTGCGGGTAAGGCGTCCGGCAAGGCGGCGCGGAATCCGTTCGGAAAACTGAAAAAATCCCGTGTCGTGAAGGTCATGGCCCCCCCGGTCGTGTCCGACGCCGTCGTATTGGATCGCCTGTTCGACGTCGTCCAAAGTCGCCGCGACGCCGATCCCGGGATCAGCCACTCCGCTCGGCTGCTGTCGCGCGGCCCGGCCAAGGTCGCCCAGAAATTCGGCGAGGAAGCGGTCGAATGCCTGATAGAGGCGGTTGCCGGCAACCGTGAAGCCTTGATCGGCGAAAGCGCCGACGTGCTTTACCACCTGCTGGTGCTGTGGGTTTCGTCCGGCGTCAGTCCCGCCGACGTCTGGGCCGAGCTGATCCGCCGCGAAGGCATCAGCGGCATCGCCGAGAAAGCCGCTCGGACCCGGGCGGTCGCGGCGCGACGCAATGTCGGCACGTCGAAAATCCCCTGAATCCGGGCGCGGCCTTCCCCGCCGATTGGGGTCGGGACGTTGCCTCGCCACTCGCCGAACCGTGCGTGCGGACTTCCGGCCGCGAGTTTCCCGTCGGGAGTATGTCGCGTCCTCATAAGCTATAAGGACGGCGACAATGTCGTCGGCGTGTCCCGGTCTCAGACCGCGCGAGACCAACAGGAACGGCGATAGCGCGCGCGCGAGCAGCCCTCCGCAAAACCGAACGCGTCGGCATCCCTGCCTGTTTTCAGCGGTAGGACGGAGGCGGTAGGTCCGCACGAATACGATTCCAAATGCGATTGCCCTGGATATCGAAAAGTCCACTCTTGACCCCAACCGGCATGCCGAACCATATACCCGACTGCACTCGGGGGTCCGGTGGCAGAGTGGTGATGCATCGGACTGCAAATCCGCGTATGCCGGTTCGATTCCGGCCCGGACCTCCAATACCTTCCTGATCCGGCACAATTTATATTTTTCTGGATCGCGCGAGCTTTGCCGTTCGCGCGGCGCGGTGTCGCAATCCAACCTGCTGGAAGCGCCATAAACCGAATCGGCCATCATTGAGGCACCGCGCGCCGACCTGGAGGCTTACCGCTATTTTGGATCGGCGATCGCGGTGGATTGGCGCAGCGATCCAGGGCTGCTGGAAGCACTTTATGCAACATAGTTGGCGGCACTGCTTCGGAGGCGGCGGTTTCTCCGTGGTCCTTGTGGCCCTCGCGCTGTCTCCGTGCATAAAAAATTCCCGGCCTGCCAACCATTCGACAGAAGAGCGGCAACACGCCGGGCAGCAATACGACGACCGTGCCGATCGCCCGGGATCACGCGCCATGATGCACCATCCGGCAGCAGGGCTGGTTTTCACCTTACAGACACTTCGAAAACCCGAACCGAACCGCGTTTGAGATCAGGCTGGTCAGTTGACCCGGCCGCGCATCGTCCCGCGGTGCGCCGGTGCCCGATGGTTAGGCGACGCCGAACAATAACCGCTTCAGGTCGATGCCGTTTCTCCATCGTCATGGCCGCCTTAGGCCGCCGTTCCGGGACTTTCGCGACCGTTCGCAGGCACTTCCCGACCGGCCAAACGCGATAGGGCCATCGCTGCGCGCACACCCTCGCGCAGACCGGTTTTACCCGAGCTTGTGGACCCATGGTTCCGGGTTTGCTTGCTCAACCGCGTCTCAAAAGCCACATTGTGAGAATTTGCCCCATATTTTGAGACATTCTCCGCAATCATCGGGTCCACACACGAATCCGGCGCCGCTTTGGGCCACGCTGCCTTCAGCGGTCCGGAGCCGGGTTCCACCACGAGCAGCATAGGCTGCTCGGTTGCATGCAGAGCCCGGGCATCCGCGTTCGAAGCGCTTTCGATCGCCTCCCGCTTGTGACGCACCGCCTGCACCCGCATCCGGCGTCCGTGCACGGACAGCGACGTTCGCACCATCGATCCATACTGGGCGTTGAACACTGGGCGTTGAACACTGGGCGTTCAACACTGGGCGGCGAGATCGGCCTCATTCGGGTTGACCGGCAGCAGCGCCGCCACCTTGGCGATGGCGGCATGGTTTCTGGCGCGCAGCGCCGCGGCGTGTCATCAAGCGGCGGCGGCAACAGGCCGGTGAGGGTGTAAACGAGCTGGCGACACACGAGCGTGGAAAGACCGATGGTTGGATACGGGGAGGGTGAGGTTCCAATTCCTGGAACTGTAGATTAATATAGGAATTATGTCAAGGTCTGCTGTTCCGGTCCGGGTCATCTTGTGACCATGGGTGGCACCCGGTTTTTTTTACGGTATCGGCAAGGGGACCGTCCGGACATAACCGCTGCAAGTCGATGCCGGTTCCCCATGGTCATGCCGTGCCCCGGCCTGGCCGGGACAGGACCATGGCGTCAAAATGGTGCACCGGTTGACTCGCTTATTGTTGGACGCCGCCTTAGCGCTCATCGACCGGCCTAACGCTTGCCCATCCGCATCTCGTAACCGGGCTTCCTCGGGCCGCGATGCCGACGACCAACGAACCCGGGGGCCAACGAACCCGGGGACCAATCAACACGCAAGGACTGGCCGGGAACGCGAGGATCAGGGCGGAGTCCCGGGTTGTCCACAGGATTCTGGTGCCAGGCACGATTCAATCGTTGCCATCGGTTCCACCGCCCCATACTGTATTTAGTAGGAAATGCCTTTCGGAGGACCTGAATATGGTATGGGACGAGGATACGATCCGTCAATTGCGGGATCTGTGGACCCAAGGATTCTCGACTGCCGAAATCGGTCGCCGCCTGGGTGTGTCCAAAAACGCTATCGTCGGCAAAGCCCATCGGCTCGACCTCGAGGCTCGGCCCTCACCGATCCGGCGCGATGTCGCCAAACCGGTGACCGAGCGTCCTACGTCCTTTCCACGCATGGCGGGACCGACGTTGCCACCTTTGGCCAGCGCCGGAGCGCCGGCGTTCGTCCCGCAAGCGCTTGCCCCGCAGGCGTTTGTCCCGCCGGCGTTTGTCCCGCCGGCCATGGCCCCGGCGGCCACCGGCCCGGCCATCATCCCGGTCATCATCCCGGCGGCCATTGCCCCGCTTTCCAACGTGCAATCGTTGCACGCCGCACCGGTGCCGGCGGTTCGGCCGGTAACACCTGCATCAACCCGCCCTCCGAGCGTCATGCCAGCACCGCGTCCGGTGATGCAATCGGCGCCGATACAGACCCGGCGCTCCGCCCCATCTTGCTGCTGGCCGATCGGCGAGCCAGGAACAAAGGCGTTTCGTTTTTGCGATGACACCTCGTTGCATGGCAAACCTTATTGCGACGAGCATGCAAAGCTGGCGTATGTAAGGATCCGCGACCGCAAGGAAGATGCAGCGTAACGGCTCAGGCCTACAGGTGAAACAGACGATCCGCGAACGGCAGCGTATCAACATATCAGTCTGTCAGGCACATGACACCGCGGGCGATCATTCTAATTCCGCGTTCGCGTGGAAGACGATCGCTTTGCGGGACGGCGTGCCCCGTCTATAAGAACGCCGCCCTTGAAGCTGAGTTAAAAAATGGCAACGCAAGCCGACCTTTTTACGAACGCCCGCATTTGCATGGTGGACAGCCAGATACGTCCCAACCGGGTGACCGATCCGCGTGTCCTGTCGGCGATGCGGCGGTTGCCGCGGGAACGTTTTCTGCCACCAAACGTAGCGGCGCTCGCCTATGCGGACGAAGATGTGCCGCTGGGCAACGGGCGTTTCATGATGGAGCCGATGGTCTTCGCCAGGCTGCTCCAGGCTGCGAACCTGCGCGAAAACGAGCGTGTCCTGGTCGTCGGTGCCGGAACGGGGTATGGCGCCGCGGTGCTGTCCGCCTGCGGCTGCCAGGTCACGGCGCTGGAAGATGACCCATCGTTGTTAGCACTCGCCCGGACGATTCTGCCGATCGAGGCGCCCGGCGTGACTTTGGTATCGGGTCCTTTGGCCGCCGGCTGGCCCGTCAACGCGCCATACGACCTTATCGTCATTGAGGGCGCGGTAGCGGACATACCCCCTGCCCTGGCGGCCCAAACGCATCGGGAAACCGGTCGTATTCTGGTCGCGATCCATGCGCCGAACCGTATCACGCAGGCTGTCATTGCTGAATCGACGGCTTTCGGCCTGAGCCTGTCCACCCTGTTCGACTGCGCCATGCCGCCGATTCCGTCGCTGCGAAAGGCCCCGGCCTTCGCATTCTGAGGAATTATCCGAAAGACCAGGCTGGACAGGGCCGTGTCATTGGGACGAGACTCTAAATTCGCGACGGCGCGCCCAGTGCATGTTAACTTATGGTCAGTTAGTGGTCTGGATAAGCCAGCCAGACTGGCGGTCTTGTGAAAAGGGTTTCGAATGGGTTTGCGTCACGGTTTGCTCGCCGGCTTCAGCCTGATTGCCCTGTCGGCTTCGGCGATGGCTCAGACGCTGCCTTTGCCTCCGGTTCCCGGGGCCGCGCGGCCCGTCAGGTTGGCTCAGGCAACGGTTCCGGCCACGCCAAAAGCCAAACCCTCGGCGGCGGTACCGCGGCCAGCGAGCGGGCCAAACGTTCCCCATACCCTGGCCGAAGCGCTCGCCGCGACCTATTCCAACCAGCCGGCACTGCAAGCCGAACGGGCAAAGCTGCGCGCGACCGACGAAAACGTGCCGGCCGCGCTCGCCGGTTGGCGGCCGACGGTGACTCTGGGCGGCACCGCCGGGTATGGCGATGGTCTGACCCGGTCCTTTTCGTTCGCCAGCGTCAGCCCAACCAATCCGCGCGGCACCTACCTCAAGTCACCCAACCAACGTGATGTCGCGACCACTCAGGCGCAGGTTACGCAAAACATCTATAACGGCGGCAAGACGCAGGGTAACGTCAACCGAGCCAAGAATCAGGTGATGGCGGAGCGTGCCCTGCTGATCGCGCAGGAGCAAACCAGCTTCAACAACGCGGTCAGCGCCTATGTCGGGGTCATCCAGACCAAGCAGCTTCTGGAACTGCAAATCAACAATGAACAGGTGCTTCGCAAGCAACTCCAGGCCACCAACGACCGGTTCCGGGTCGGTGAGATCACCCGCACCGACGTCGCTCAGGCCGAGGCCGCGTTTGCCGGTGCCAGCGCGACCCGCGAAACCGCGATCGGCAACCTGCAGACGGCACGCGGCACGTTCCAACAGATCATCGGGGTCTTTCCGCCGGACGATCTGCTGGAGCCGCAGCCGCTGGACCTGCCGGTCAAGAGTGAGCAGGAAGCCTCCTCGCTGGCTGCCGCGAACAATCCCAACGTCATCAGCGCGCTGTTCAATGACGCGGCGGCCAAGGATGCGATCGATGTGGCGTTCGCGACGCTGCTACCAACGGTGAGCGTGCAGGGGCAGACCTTCCAGCAGGAGAACGCGGGCGCCAGTCGGTCGGAAGCGAACGGGTATCTGGTCACGGCCCAGGTGTCCGTCCCGCTGTATCAGGGCGGGTCGGAATACTCGGCGGTGCGTCAGGCACGCCAGGCGCAGCAGCAGTCCAACCGGTTGATCGACGATGCCAAACGCACCGCGGTGCAGAGCGCGGTGCAGGCATGGGATACGCTGGCCGCCGCGAGAGCCGCCGCCAACAGCACCCGCGCCCAGATTCGCGCCAACCAGATCGCCCTGGAAGGTGTGGAGCGGGAGGCGATCGTCGGCAGCCGCACCACGCTGGACGTCCTGAACGCGACCCAGTCGCTGCTGAATTCGCGAACCACGCTGGTGCAAAACCTGTCGCAGGTCATCACCGGTTCCTACTCGGTCGCCGCCGCCATCGGCCGTCTGACCGCCAGGGATATGCATCTGCCGGTGCCGCTGTATGACGAAACCGCTTACTATGAAGCGGTGAAGAATCGCTGGGTCGGGCTGGGCGACCATGCCACCAACCAGCCGGGCCGTTGACCCGCATGACTCGCCGATGACGGACACCCCGCCCGGTTCTCTGGCTCCGCACGCCCCAGCTCCGCACGCCCCAGACTTGTCGGCCCCAGACCCGTCGGCCCCAGACCCGTCGGCCACGGACCCGTCGGCCACGGACCCATCGATGGAGGAAATCCTTGCCTCCATCCGGCGCATTCTGAATGAGGATGAGACTCCCGCCGCATCGGCGGACGGGAGCGGCGCGGCACCGGCGGACGACGATGTGTTGGTGCTCGACCAATCGATGATGGTGGCGGTATCGGAGCCTGCCATGGAGGCCACCGAACCCAAACCGATCGCCGGGCTGTCCGAAGCCGCGGCCCCCGAACACGCTGCTGAACCGGAGATGGAGGCCATTACGCCCAACCTGGAAGACGATAGACGGGATCGACCGGCGCCGGATGGCGATCTGGTGGCACCGGAAACCGCCGCCGCCGCCGCATCGTCGGTGGGTAGCCTCATGCGGAGTTTAGCTGCCGGCCGCGCCACGCAGGTGTATTCGGGTGGTCCGACCCTGGAGGATATGGTGCGGGCCGAATTGCGGCCGATGCTGAAAGAGTGGCTGGATGTGAACCTGCCGCCGGTCGTGGAGCGCCTGGTGCGAGCCGAGATCGAACGAGTGGTCGGTCGCGCGGTTCCCTGACAGAGGGTGCGCCCGGTTCGGCGCCTGGCAGTTTGGCACTTGATGACGCGTTGGATTTGTATCGCAGGCTCCGCCGCTGACACGCCGGGCCGCGGGAGAGACAGATGACACTGGATAGTAGATTCGCCCCGGCCGAGACCGAACCCCGGCTGTATGAGGGTTGGGAAAATTCCGGCGGTTTCGCGTGCGATCCGACGTCCAACGCGCCGCCCTTTACCATCATGATCCCGCCGCCGAACGTCACCGGCAGTTTGCATATGGGCCACGCGCTGACGTTTACGATCCAGGACACGCTGGTTCGGTGGCGCCGCATGCAGGGCCGCGACGCGCTGTGGCAGCCCGGCACCGATCACGCCGGCATCGCCACGCAGATGGTCGTGGAACGCCTGCTGGCGGCCGAGGGCAAGGACCGGCGTGCGATGGGGCGCGAGGCGTTCCTGGACCGCGTCTGGCAGTGGAAAGCGGAATCCGGCGGGACGATCACGACTCAGCTTCGGCGCCTGGGCGCCTCGCTGGATTGGCCGCGTGAGCGCTTCACCATGGATGACGGGTTATCCGCCGCGGTGAAGGAGACATTCGTCAAACTGCACAGTCAGGGCCTGATCTACCGCGACCGGCGGCTGGTCAACTGGGACCCGAAGCTGCAGACCGCGATTTCCGACCTGGAAGTGGAAAATCGGGAGGTCAAGGGGTCGCTCTGGTATCTGCGCTATCCGATCGAAAACGAGCCGAACCGGTTCATCATCGTCGCCACCACGCGGCCGGAGACGATGCTGGGGGATACCGCCGTCGCGGTGCATCCGGATCACCCGGTGTATGGGGCGCTGATCGGAAAGCGGGCAATCCTGCCGCTGGTCGGGCGGTCGATTCCCATTGTTGGCGATAGCTATGCCGATCCGGAAAAAGGCACCGGCGCGGTCAAGATTACTCCGGCGCATGATTTCAACGATTTCGAGGTCGGCCGCCGCCACGACCTGCCGATGCCGTCGGTGCTGGACCGCCGGGCGATGGTCATGCTGGAGGAAATCGAGGATGTTATGACCGCGGTTCCCGGAATCGCGGACCCGGCGTTCGTGCGGGGTCTTGCCGGGCAGGCCAGGTTCGCGGCCCGCGCCGCCATCGTAACCGAACTGGAACGGTTGGAGCTGCTGGAAAAAACCGAACCGCACACTAACCAAATTCCGCACGGCGATCGCGGTGGGGTGCCGGTCGAGCCGAGACTGACCACTCAATGGTACTGCAACGCCGGTGTGCTGGCGAAACCGGCGGTCGAAGCGGTGGAGTCCGGCAAGACCGTGTTCTATCCCAGGCAGTGGGAGAACACGTTCTTTGCGTGGATGCGCGACATCCAACCCTGGTGCATTTCCCGGCAGCTTTGGTGGGGCCATCGCATTCCGGCCTGGTACGGGCCTGATGGCACTGTATTTGTCGCCAAGGACGCTGCCGGTGCCGCCGCACAGGCGCGCGATCATTACGGACGAGATGAAGTGTTGCAGCAGGACGAAGACGTCCTGGACACCTGGTTCAGTTCGGCACTGTGGCCGTTCTCGACCCTGGGGTGGCCTGAACAGACACCAGAACTCGCCCGTTACTACCCCGGCGATGTTCTTGTCACCGGCTTCGACATCATCTTCTTCTGGGTCGCCCGGATGATGATGATGGGGCTGCACATGATGGGCGAGGTTCCGTTCCGCACCATCTACATCCACGGCCTGGTGCGGGATGAAAAAGGCCAGAAGATGTCGAAGTCCAAGGGCAACGCCATCGACCCGCTGGAGCTGATCGACAGCTACGGCGCCGACGCGTTGCGCTTTACCATTTGTGCGCTCACCGGTCCGGGTCGCGACGTTAAACTTAGTGCCGCGCGGGTACAGGATTATCGTGGTTTCGTTACGAAGCTGTGGAATGCGGCGCGGTTTTGCGAAATGAACGGGATGCGGCCCGAAACCGGTTTCGATCCCGCCGGCGTCACGCTGCCGTTGTCCCGGTGGCTGCTGGCGGAAACCAACGCCGCGATCAGGGACGCCACAGATGCGTTGGAAGCTTACCGCTTCGACGACTATGCCAGCGCCGGATATCGTTTCGTTTGGAACAATTTCTGCGACTGGTTCCTGGAATTGGCCAAACCGCTGCTGGCGGAAGCCGCCGACCCCGCCGCCGCCGCCGAAATCCGCTCCGTCGGGGCGCATGTACTCGGGCAGATCCTGCGTCTGCTGCATCCGGCGATCCCGTTCGTGACCGAGGAGTTATGGGATCGTTTCGGCTACGGCAAGCCTTACAGCCTGATCGGCACATCGTGGCCGGAACCGGTTTTGGTCCCGGGTGCCGAACAGGCTCGGGTGGAACTCGACTGGGTGGTGCGGCTGATCGGTCAGGTCCGTTCGGTGCGCGCCGAGATGAATGTGCCGCCGTCGAAGCCGTCCCCCGTGCTGCTGCAAGGCGCGTCGGACGTGGCGATGGGTCGCGTCGGCCGCTGGATGGACGCGATTCGGCGGTTGGCGCGGGCGTCCGATGTTTCGGTTTTGACGGGCGAAGTGCCGAAAGGTTCGGCTCAGGCGGTGTTGGACGAGATCACCATCGTTTTGCCGCTGGCGGGCCTGATCGATATCGCGGCGGAACGGACGCGGCTGTCGAAGGACCGCGACAAGCTGATTATCGATGCGAAAAAGACCAGTCAAAAACTGGATAATGCCGATTTTGTCAGCCGAGCGAAGGAGGAAGTGGTGGCGGAAAACCGGGAGCGGCTGGCGGCGGCGGAATCTGAGATTGCCCGGTTGCAAGCCGCGCTGGACCGGCTGGGATAGACAGTATTTCGTCGTCGGCTCTGTCGATGGGTCGGTGCTTTTTAGGTGGCATGCCGCGGCAAAACCGTGATGGCGGGCAATGGTCCGCCGTGGCCGGGTCGGCATTTGGTTGCGGCTCGTCGGCAGGGCAATCGGGTGAATAAACCAGGGGGGAACGCCAAGGTCGCCAAGATGGGCTGATTACTCAGGGCCCAGGCACCGGTTGAAGCCGGCTACGCCTCGGTATTCGACCGCGAACGCGGTATCTGGGCGTTTCCTTGGCGACCTTGGCGTTCCAACTGTTTGGTTCACCCGATTGCCCCGGGCTCGTCAGAAGAAGCCATTGACGAACGAGCGGCGTCTTCGTATTATAAAATTCCTTCCTGACTATTGGGCGTCTGTGCGTATGCACACATCGCCCTGAACCAAAAATTTCCGACTGGCCACGAACCGCGGTGCATTTGCGCCCGAAACCCGTTCAGGCCTATCTCACACCCCCTCACGTCCAGGCATCCCCCATGCATCTTGCGGAACTGAAGAAGAAAACGCCAACGGAATTGGTGAATTTCGCCGAATCCTTGCAGATCGAGAACGCATCGTCGTTGCGCAAGCAGGACATCATGTTCGCGATCCTGAAGAACCTCGCCGACAACGACCAGGCGATCCAGGGCGACGGCACGCTGGAAATCCTGTCCGACGGGTTCGGCTTCCTGCGCAGCCCGGAAGCCAATTACCTCGCGGGTCCGGATGATATCTATGTCAGTCCCAGCCAGGTCCGCCGCTTTGGCCTGCGCACCGGCGATACCGTTGACGGGCAGATCCGCGCGCCCAAGGACGGCGAGCGTTACTTCGCACTGCTGAAGGTCGATACGGTCAATTTTGAGCCACCGGATGCGGTGCGCCATCGTGTCAACTTCGACAACCTGACGCCGCTGTATCCCGAAGAGCGCCTGAAGATGGAGATGGAGAACTTCCAGTCCGTCGCCAAAGGGCCGGTCAAGGATTTCACGCCGCGGGTGATCGATTTGATCTCGCCTGTCGGTAAGGGCCAGCGGGCGCTGATCGTCGCCCCGCCGCGCACCGGCAAGACGGTGATGCTACAGAATATCGCCGCCGCCATCGCCGCCAACCATCCCGAAGTCTTCCTGATCGTGCTGCTGATCGACGAGCGGCCGGAAGAAGTCACCGACATGGCGCGCAGCGTGAAGGGCGAGGTCATCAGCTCGACCTTCGACGAACCGGCGACCCGCCATGTGCAGGTGACGGAGATGGTGCTTGAGAAGGCCAAGCGGCTGGTCGAGCACAAGCGCGACGTGGTGATCCTGCTGGACAGCATTACCCGGCTGGCGCGCGCTTACAACACGGTGGTGCCGTCATCCGGCAAGGTGCTGACGGGCGGTGTCGATGCCAACGCGCTGCAACGGCCGAAGCGGTTCTTCGGTGCGGCGCGTAATATCGAGGAAGGCGGCTCGCTGACCATCATCGCCACGGCGCTGATCGATACCGGCAGCCGTATGGATGAAGTGATTTTCGAAGAGTTCAAGGGCACCGGCAATTCCGAAATTATTCTGGATCGCAAGCTGTCCGACAAGCGGTCGTTCCCGGCGATCGACATCACCAAGTCGGGGACTCGCAAAGAAGAGTTGCTGGTGGAGCGTGGCGTGCTGACCAAGATGTGGGTGCTGCGGCGGATTCTAAATCCGATGGGCACCGTGGATGCGATGGAGTTCTTGTTGGACAAGCTGAAGTACAGCAAGACGAATAATGATTTCTTCGATGCGATGAATACGTAGCGATCGGAAAACAAACGCCCTGCCTGCCCTGACCGCATTGGCGAAGCGGCAGGGCGGGAATCGTGGCCCCGCCCTGCCGCCGGACCAACGATCTAGGCCAGGACGATAATGTCGTGGACGGTCGAGATAAAGTCTTGGTCATGATAGGCGGATAGCTTGATATCGTATGTGACACCCGCTGCGGTCGAGGTAGCCAGCGGGCCGAAATCCGAGATCAGAAAGCCAAGATTCACCGAATTTTCCGCCAGATGCGTTTTCAACAAGGCCGACGCCCCCGGCTGGCTGAAGTCGTCGCCGCCGAACCCGTGGGTCGGGTTGGATTCGCTGACCCAAAAATGCGTAGCCGCGTTCAGATCATAGACAACGGTCTTCGTCGCAAGGAACGGACCCGACTGCGTAATGCCGACTTTGAAGGTGAAATCACCCAGTGTATTTTTGGTGGTGATCGGGGTCGATCCAACCGCGGTATCGACGACGTAATCGAAATTCCATGCCGCTCGGTTCATGTTGCCGGGCTGGAGTCCGGCCGGCGCGACATAATGTTCGGTTCCGTCGCCCGCCTGACTGCCAACTGGCGGGATGTCGGAACCGGTACGGAGGTGAATTTTCAGTCCGGTTTCGAGATGGAGTGCCGAGACATCGGCGGCATTGTAATTATCAGGAGAATTACCGGAGCCAAAATACATTTGACGCGGCGTGGGCTCAAAGGCGGTCGCATCGACAGTTCCAAACCTGTGCTTTACAGTAAAATCGTCATTACCGCCATTGTCGTTATTCTTGTCTCCGCCATTATCCAAACCACCGTCTTGCGGTTTTCCGTTGTATTTCGCCATTGCCTCTATTTCCTTTGATGGGTGACCAATGCCGCACCTTAAACATACATTTTTCAATAGATTTGTCAATAAAATTTAATCACAGATCCATAAATATTTTTGTGATAT
>JAYUEJ010000362.1:0-5402 GCA_043739265.1 Rhodopila sp.
CCAACCGCCGCGAATCTGTTAGACACCAACAGAATGCCGCGCCCCGCCCCCACCGTGCCAAGGTTCTGTCCGCCCCAGCCGGCGGCCAGCCGGACGACACCCATCGCCAAGGCCGCCCCCTCGCGCCGCCGTCGGCTGCTGTTCTGGCTGCTGCGCTGGGGCTTCATCGCATCGGTCTGGCTCACCCTGGCGCTCGCCGTGACGGTGCTGTGGTATGCCCGCGATCTGCCCCGCCCGGACTCAGCACTCGACGCCGCCCGCCGCCCCAGCCTGACGCTGCAGGACCGGTCGGGCCACGTCATCGCCACCTTTGGCGACCTGGTCGGCGAGCCCCTCAGGCTGAAGGATTTCGCGCCATCCCTGCCCGCCGCCGTCGTCGCGGTCGAGGACCGGCGGTTCTGGCACCATTTCGGCCTCGACCCGATCGGCCTGCTGCGCGCGGCCGTGGTGAACCTGACCGCCGGCCGGGTCGTGCAGGGCGGCTCCACCCTGACCCAGCAGGTGGCCAAAACGCTGTTCCTCACCAATGCCCGGACCACCAAGCGCAAGGTGCAGGAACTGCTGCTGACGCTGTGGCTGGAACGCCATTTCTCCAAGAAGGAGATTCTCGAGATCTACCTGAACCGCGTCTATCTCGGCTCCGGCGCCTGGGGGATGGATGCGGCGGCGAAGATGTATTTCGGCGTTTCGGCGCGGCGCGTGACCTTGCCACAGGCGGCGGTGCTGGCCGGGTTGCCCCGCGCGCCGTCCCGCTTTAACCCCCGGGTCAATCCCGGCGCCGCCTTGGTTCGGGCCAGGGAGGTGCTGGGAACGATGGTGGCCGCGAACGTGATCACCGCCGATCAGGCCACCGCCGCCGCCGAACAGATCGTGTTTCCGCCCAGCCCGGTGGCGCCCGGCTGGTTCGCCGACTGGATCGCCGATCAGTCCCAGTCGTTGTTGGCGCCCGACACCGACGCGGTGCTGCGGACGACGCTGGACAGTCGCTCCCAGACCGTCGCCGAACGCAGCCTGACCGCCCTGCTGGACGGCCCCGGCGCGGCGGCCAACGTCAGCGAGGGTGCTGTGGTAGTCGTCGATGCCGCCACCGGCGCGGTGCGCGCCATGGTCGGCGGCCGCAATTTCCGCACCAGCCCGTTCAACCGAGCGGTGCTGGCTCGGCGGCAACCGGGGTCGTCGTTCAAACCGTTCGTCTGGCTGACCGCGCTGCAAACCGGCATGACCCCCGACGACACCGTTCTGGACGCACCGATCCGTATCGGCACCTGGAGCCCCGGTAATTTCGAACACCGGTACATGGGCGAAGTCACGCTGGAAGAAGCCCTGGCGCAGTCGATCAACACCGCCGCGGTGCGCATCCTGATGCGGTCGGGCGGCGCCAAAGCCGTCGCCGCCACCGCCGCCCGCCTGGGGATCGCGGACAAAATGCCGAAGGACGCCTCACTGGCTCTGGGCACGGGGGAGGTCGGGCTGCTGGAACTCACCACCGCCTACGCGCCGTTCTTCAATGGCGGCAATCGCGTCGTGCCGTTCGGACTGGACCGCACGCCGCATCCCACCGAACGCGTGATCAGCCCGACCGAGGCCGCCATGATGGCGCGGATGCTGGGCGCCGTGGTGACACGAGGCACCGGCCGCGCCGCCGCCGTTCCGGGGCGCGTTGTCGCCGGCAAAACCGGCACGACGCAGGATTTCAAGGATGCCTGGTTCATTGGTGCGGTGAAAGGCACGCTGATCGGCATCTGGCTAGGCAACGACGACAACCAGCCGATGCAAGGCGTCATGGGCGGCGGCCTGCCCGCCCGGCTGTTCCACGACATCGCAATGGGCATCGACTGAACAAGTCGTGGGCGCGATCGACTGAACCAGTCGTGGGCGCGATCGACTGAACCAGTCGTGGTCGTCGGTGATCGCTTCACCCCATCGCCCGGAACGATTCCTCGCGAACGCTAGGCCTCGGGCATCGACCGCGACAGGCGGCCACCGATTCGCACCGGTTCGATCCGCCGAGCCAGGCCCGTGATGTCATCGGTCTCCACGAACACGCCGCAGACGGTCGCCTCGCCTTCCGCCGGCCCCAGTTTCTCGCCCGGCATCTTGCGCCAGAAGCGCAGAGTGGCGCCGTCCTTCACCATGCCGATAACGCTGTCGTAGTCGCCGCACATGCCGGCATCGGACTGGAACGCCGTGCCGCCGGGCAGGATCTGCGCGTCGGCGGTGGGGCAATGCGTGTGGGTGCCGACGACAAACGACATCTGGCCGTCGAAAATGTGAGCATAGGCCATTTTTTCGCTGCTGGCCTCGGCATGGATGTCGGCGACGATGGCCTGCACCGACGCGCCCAGACGGTATTTCGACAGCACCTCGGCGGTGCCGCGGAACGGGCAATCCAGCGGGTCCATGTACAGCCGGCCCATCGCCTGCAACACCAAAGCCTTGCGCCCATCCTGCAAGGTGACCAGCACCGACCCGCTGCCCGGCGTGCCGGGTGGATAGTTCAGCGGCCGCAGCAGCCGAGGTGTTTCGGCGATATAGGGAATAATTTCCTTGCGATCCCAGCTATGGTTGCCCAGCGTGATCACGTCGGCCCCAGCAGCGAACAACGCGCGGGCCATGTCCGGCGCCAGTCCGAAGCCGTGCGAGGCATTCTCCGCGTTCACCACCGCCAGATCGATGCGCAGGGTCTTGCGCAGGTCCGGCAATCGCGCCGCCACCGCATCGCGGCCGGTTCGCCCAAGCACGTCACCCAGAAAGAGTATCCTCACATCAGCCCCCGCAGCGGATGATGCCGTGCTCCGTCGCGACGGCATCGAGCCGGATGTCGTAGGGGCCAATGGGCACGGCGTCCACCTGTTGCGCGGCGAACGCGCAGCCAAGGCGCAGGCGGTTCGGCAGGTCCGCAAGAGTGCGGTCATAAAAACCGCCGCCGTAACCCAGCCGGCCGCCCGCTTTATCGAACGCCAGCAACGGGATCAGGAAGAAATCCGGCACCACGACCTCGCCGATCGGGCGCATCGTCCCGAACCGCTCGGGCACCAGCACATCGCCCGGTTGCCAGCCGCGAAACACCAGCGCCTCGCCCCGCCTGGACGTGACCGGCAGCGCGATCGGGTGGCCGCGTGCATGCAGTGCCAGCAGCAACGGCCTGATGTCGATTTCCGCCCCCAACGGCCAGAAACCGGCGACCACGGCGCCAGCGGACGGGGGACAATCGCGCAATACATGGTGGACGAGCGCATGCCCGGCTACCTCGGCATCCAAACCGAACCGCCGCGCCAAAGCCGCAACGCGCGCCCCGCGCTTGGCCGCATCAAGGTCGATCATCGTGTGGTAAAAATCCTGTGCGGAGCCGCCCTGGCCGTTGGCGTATCATCCTCCCAGAGCCTGCTTGTGCAGGTGGGCACCAGATATCGAGACCAAGATCCCGACAGAGCCAGCTCCCTAGGAGATACTTACTGGCCCCGGGGATGAGTTACCTGACGCACCGGGAAGCTCCGCACAAACAACTTAGGGTTTCTCCAGCCCGTCCGCAATCTCTTCCGCGCGTTTCGCCATCCGATTCAGCTTTCGGCCCAGCTTCGGATCGGCTACCGGCGGGCCATCGGCGGCAACCGGCGTCACGGCGGCCAGCAGGCTGGCCCGCAGTTCGAAAATATCGTCGGCCATCAACAATGCCGCCATCACCAGCATGCGCGCCTCGCCGCTGGGTCCCGCCGCGACCCGCACGCCCTCGATGCGGCTGCTGAGTTCGGCGCCCATGGCTTCGAGGTGCTGTTCCTCGCCATCATTGCAGCCGAGGGTATAGGCGTAACCGTTGATGCGAAGCGTCACCTGCGCCATCGCGCCAGTCTCCTCTGGGTCAATCTGGTTTTCCGAGTGCCGCCCGCAGGCGGGCGATCAGCGAGTCGAGGCGTTCGGCGATCTGTGGGATCGACAAGTCGGAGTCCGGCGGTTCGGCCGTGGCCGGGATCGCCTCCACGGCGGCGAGGCGTGCGATTCGCTCCAGCGCCGCCTCCAGCCGGTCTGCCGCCGCGTCCGGGTCTTCAGGCTCGTCCGCCATGTCCGCCTCTGTCATACCCTATGCTGATGCCGCCTCAGGTCCGGGCGGTCAACAGGGTGAACGTTTTTATGGCATCGGCCATCAGCGCTGACATGATCGTGCATCCAGCCGTGATGGTCCATGGGGCGGCAGACGCGACGGCGGCGCTGGCGTTCGGCCTGCCGGTCACGTTGCTGTCGGCGCCGGGGGCGGCGGGGTTCGCCGGTTGCCTGTGGTGGCGGGAGATCGTCGCCGCCGCCCGGGCGGCCCATCCGGGTACCGCGGCGACCGACATCCTGGACTGCGCCGATGCATCCGGGCTGGCGATGGGGGCGCTGCGCAGCGGCGTTTGCCGGCTGGTGCTATGGCCCGATGCGCCGGGCCGCACCCGAGTCGCGGCCATCGCCGAACAGCAGGGCGGGTTCGTTTTACCGCGGGCTCCCGCCGCACTGGACCTCGCGCAGCACAACGCGATGCGTCGATTACACACATGGTTGCAGGCTTCAGGCGTCCCCAACGCGTGACAGCGGCGTTCGGCTAGGCTAGTGACGGCACCCAGTTTCAAGGCCCTCATCAGAAAAGGACCGGCTTCGATGCGCGTGACCCAAAAAGTAAAAAAGATTCTCGATTGGTATGAGGGCGATAACCCCGGTGTGAAGGCCAATTTGGCCCGCATTCTGTCCACCGGCCGGCTCGCCGGCACCGGTAAGGTCGTCATCCTGCCGGTCGATCAAGGATTTGAACACGGCCCGGCCCGCAGCTTCGCGCCGAATCCGCCGGCCTACGACCCGCATTACCACTACCAGTTGGCGATCGAGGCCGGGCTGAACGCCTATGCCGCCCCGCTTGGCATGCTGGCGCAGGGTGCCGACACCTTCGCCGGGCAGATCCCGACCATCCTGAAATGCAACAGCTCCAACAGTCTGGCGACCAACAAGGACCAGGCGGTGACCGCCGGCGTGAAGGACGCGCTGCGGCTGGGCTGCGCCGCGATCGGCTTCACCATCTATCCGGGCAGCGAGTTCGCCTTCGCGCAGATGGAAGAACTGCGGGAACTGACGCTGGAAGCGAAGGATTCCGGCCTCGCGGTGGTGACCTGGAGCTATCCGCGCGGCCCGAACCTGGACAAGGCGGCGGAAACCGCGATCGATATCTGTGCCTATGCGGCGCAGATGGCGGCGCTGCTGGGTGCCAACATCATCAAGGTGAAGCCGCCCACAGCCGTGATCGGCCTGGAAGCCGCGAAGAAGACCTACGAAAAATTCGATGGCTCCACCATGGCCAAGCGGGTCGAGCATGTCATGCAGGCGTCGTTCGCCGGCAAGCGCGTGGTGGTGTTCTCCGGCGGCGAGGCCAAGGACCT
>JAYUEJ010000363.1:0-5402 GCA_043739265.1 Rhodopila sp.
CGGCCGCCTGGGGTGCCCCAGGCGGCCGCGCGCCGGTCGCGATGCAAGGGGCAACGAGGGCAATGAGGTTGGCATGGCGAAAATAAAGGTGAAAACCCCGGTCGTGGAAGTCGACGGGGACGAGATGACCCGCATCATTTGGGGTTTCATCAAGGAAAAGCTGATCCTTCCGTACCTGGATATCGATCTGAAATACTACGACCTTGGTATGGAGTATCGCGACCAGACGGACGATCAGGTCACGGTCGATGCGGCCCACGCGATCGCCCGCTACGGCGTCGGCGTGAAATGCGCCACCATCACCCCCGATGAGGCTCGAGTCACCGAATTCGGTCTCAAGCGTATGTATCGCAGTCCGAACGGCACACTGCGGAACATTCTGGATGGCACGATCTTCCGGGAGCCGATCATCTGCCAGAACGTACCCCGCCTGGTGCCGCACTGGACCCAGCCGATCGTCATCGGACGTCATGCCTACGGCGACATCTACCGCGCCACGGAAATGAGAATCCCGGGCCCTGGCAAGGTCACCATGTCCTACCAGCCGGCCGACGGCGGCCCCGTGCAGACTCTGGAAGTGCATGATTTTACCGGCGAGGGCGGCGGCGTCACGATGGCGATGCACAACACCCGTGTCTCAATCGAAGGATTTGCCCGTGCCAGCTTCAATTATGCCCTGACGCGCAACTGGCCACTGTATTTCTCTACCAAGAACACCATCCTGAAGTCCTATGACGGCTTCTTCATGGATTGCTTCGCCACGATTTTCGAGAATGAGTTCAAGGCGGAATTCACCAAACGCGGCCTGACCTACGAACATCGCCTGATCGACGACATGGTCGCCTGCGCACTGAAGTGGAACGGCGCCTACGTGTGGGCGTGCAAAAACTACGACGGCGACGTGCAGTCCGACACCGTGGCGCAGGGCTTTGGTTCACTCGGCCTGATGACGTCGGTGCTGCTCAGCCCGGACGGCACGAAAGTGGAAGCCGAGGCGGCACATGGCACGGTCACGCGCCACTATCGTCAGCACCAGCAGGGCAAGGAGACGTCCACCAATCCTATCGCATCGATCTTTGCCTGGACTCGTGGGCTGATCTATCGCGGCAAGTTCGACAACACGCCCGATGTGTCGGCCTTTGCCGAGACGCTGGAAAAAGTCTGCATCGCGACGGTCGAAGCCGGCCACATGACTCGCGATCTGTCGTCGTTGATCGGTCCGGATCAACCCTGGCTGAATACGCAAGCGTTCTTGGATAAGTTGGATGCGAACCTGCAAAAGGCGATGAAGTAAGCGTTCGAAACGGCGTCCGCTCCACTCATTTCGGGGCGGACGCGCTTTTTTCGGATTGAGTGCCTGATGGAGACCGCAATGACCGAATTGACGGGCCTTCGGGACTATCCGCTCGTTCGGCGCGACGTGCTGATGACCGGTTTGATCAGCGGCTTCACGCTGGCGACGCAGCGGGTCCAGGCGCAGGAAATCCACACCGAATCAGCGGGGATCGTGACCGGGGAGACCCAAATCTCCACCAAGGACGGCAAACTGCCCGCCTACTTCGCGAAACCAGATCGCAAGGGACCGTTCCCGGTGGTGCTGGTGAACGAGGAAATCTTCGGCGTCCACGAATACATCAAGGATGTCTGCCGGCGGCTGGCGAAGGCCGGCTATTTGGCGGTGGCGACCGAGTATTACGCCCGCATTGGCGACCTGTCGAAGATGACCGATGTCAACCAAATCATTGCTGATGTAATATCGAAGGCGCCGGACGACCAGTATATGGCGGATCTCGATTCGACCGCCGCGTGGGCGTTGGGCAACGGCGGCAGTTCGACGCGCGTCGCCGTCATGGGTTTCTGCCGCGGCGGCCGGCAGACATGGTTGTATGCGGCGCATAGTCCGCATCTGAAAGCGGCCGTCGCTTTTTACGGCTCGCTGGGTGGGAGCCCGTCACCGATTCAGCCGGTGACAGCGCTGGATATGGCCGCGCGGATCCGCTGTCCGTTGCTGGGCCTGTATGGCGGCCAGGACGCCGGCATTCCGGTCGCGGTAATCCGCGAGGCCGAAGCCAGGGCGAAGGCTGCCCGCAAGACCATCGAAATCGTCATTTATCCCGACGCCCCGCATGGCTTCCACGCGGATTACCGGCCCAGCTACCGGCAGGCGGATGCCGAGGATGCGTGGAAGCGCACGCTGGGTTGGTTCCACCGGTTCGGTGTCCGGCCGGGCGGCTGACAGGTCGGCCGGACGTTCCATAAGCCGCGTAACGATAGACGTCACCGTGCCGGGCGAAGACTTGGTTATAACGAATAGATGTCAGCAAGCATGATCGAAATTCCCGGCGGATCGAGCCTGATTTCGCCCTCGGTCATCATGCGCGTCTCGATTCCCTCTTTTGCCCGCCGATGATGGATCGCTTGCGGCCGGTCGGCCCAAAAAACCAAATAATGTTGCACGGACGGCAACTCAAAATAAGCCACAAGCTTGCGGGTCAGGTCATCGCCGCGCGTGCTCGGTGACAGAACTTCCACGACGACCATCGGATTGGGCACCGCGACCGCGTCACCTGATAATCTTTCACCGCAATGAAGAACGGCATCGGGCTCGAAATCGCTCTCGTCCACCTCGACGGTCATCCCATCCGGGTAAACGTGGCAGGGCAGCTCAGCGGCGGCGATAGCCTGGCGAAGAGCAAGCCAGATCAGCGCCTTACGGTCGGCATGGCTGGCTCGTTCAGGCGCCATCGTGACCACGACGCCCTCGATCCGCTCAAACCGGCCACTCGGTTGTTCGTCCGCCCACCGACGGTAGTCTTGCCGTGACATAAGCAGGTCCGGCTCAGGATTTAAGGCAGGGTTCGCCATTCAGGCACTCCCAGGCTGCGATGGGATCATACCAACCGACCCGGCTCGTTTCAATGCGCCGGTTTGCACGCCTTGCAAGCGGCCCACCCTCGGGGACGAACGCTGCATCAACCGGCCCAAGACGAACCCGGCAATCCGGTTATACTGCGGCCAGATCCAGGAGAGCCGCATGACCCAAGCCGCCCCTTTGCTCGCCAACGCCACGCGCGACCTCGCCCGATTTGCCGCCGGATTGCGCTTCGATGACATCCCCACCCCGGTCATCGATCACGTCAAACTCTGCATCCTGGACGGACTCGGTGTGGCGCTGTTCGGGGCTGGACTACCGTGGACCGGCCATGTCCGGGAACTCGCCCGCGCCGAGGGGGCAAATCCGGTCGCCTCGTTCTGGGGCACGCCGTATCGCGGCTCGATCGCCCAGGCCGCCTTGGTCAACGGCACCGCCGGCCACGCGTTTGAGATGGATGACATCCACAAGGAATCGATCGTCCACCCGAACTCCCTGGCCTGTCCGGTGGCGTTCGCTCTTGCCGAGGCGGCCGGCGATATCAGCGGGCGAGACGTCCTGACCGCGATCGTCGCCGGGTATGAGGTCGGGACGCGGGTCGGCAACGCCGCCACGATGGCGCTGTTCCTGCGCGGCTTTCACCCGCAGGGAACATCGGGAACATTCGTCGCCGCCGCGACCGCCGGGCGTATCCTGGGGCTTTCGGCTGAACAGATGCAGCACACGCTGGGCATTGCCGGTTCGATGGCATCGGGGCTGATGGCGGCGCAGGAAGGGGCGATGGTGAAACGGCTGCATGCCGGACGCGCCGCCCAGGCCGGGGTGCAGGGCGCCTTGTTGGCGCAGCGCGGTTTCACCGGCATTTCCGACGTGTTGGAGGCCGGTTACGGCGGTTTCCTCAGTTCGTTTTCCGGCCGATCCAACGCCAACCGGTTGACGGACGGGCTGGGATCGACGTGGGAGACTGCCCAGGTTGGCTTCAAGCTGTACCCGAGCGTGACCAGCATCCACACCGCGTTGCACGCGTTGGACACCGTGATGAAAAATCAACAACTGCAAGCCGACGACATTGAAACCATCTCGGTCGGATGCAGCCACATGACGTTTGTGCATACGGCATGGCCATACAAGCCGGCCGGGGTCACGGCGGCGCAGATGAACCTGTTCTACGGGCTTGCGGTGATCGCCCTGTATCGCGATGCCTCGGTGCGTCAGTACGATGAGGCACGCCTCGCCGATCCCGCTGTCCTTGGCTTCATCGAACGGATATCCGCGTTCGAGGATGCAGGCCTGGAAGCGATGGGCGCCCCCTTCCGTCACGCCGCCCGACTGACGCTGACCACCCGGGACGGCAGAACCTTCCACCACGAACGGCTGGCGAGGCGCGGTAGCCCGGAAGACGCCGTTGGCGCGGCCGAAATCGAGCGGAAATTCGCCACCAATGTAAGCCGCCTGCTGACGGCGGATGATGCGGAGCGGCTGCGGGGACTGGTGATGCGGCTGGAGACGCTGGAAACCACCGCCGAACTCACGCTGCTGCTCGGATCGTTACGGAATTAGGTGCCGGGGTCCGTATGGAGAGGTTGGCACGAAGTGCAGTGGTTGGTCGGAGCGGCGGGATTCGAACCCACGACCCTCAGTCCCCCAGACTGATGCGCTACCAGGCTGCGCTACGCTCCGACGGCGGGGACCGTTCGTTTACCAGCCTCGCCGGAGAACCGCAATGCGCCTGTTAGATCGCATTGGCGTTTCGCTGCGATCGATCCAACATATCCACGTATGATAGCTTTTGCCGACCTGCTGGAACGCCTTGTCTTCACCCCGTCCCGCAACGCCAAGATCGCGTTGCTGCGGCGCTATTTTACCACGCAACCCGACCCCGACCGCGGCCTCGGGCTGGCCTCCATCACCGGGACGCTGACCTTCAAGACGGCCAAACCGGGCTTGATCCGCGAATTGGCGGCCGCTCGCACCGACAAGGTGCTGTTCGATTGGTCGTACGACTATGTGGGCGATCTGGCCGAAACGGTGGCCCTGATCTGGCCGGCTTCCAACACCCTGGCCACGCCGCCAACCCTTTCCGACGTGGTGGAGACACTGCGAACCGCGCCAAAAGCGGCAATTCCGGATCTGGTGGCCGCGTGGCTGGACGGCTCCGATGCCTCCACCCGCCTGGCGCTGCTGAAGCTGATCACCGGCGGGCTGCGAGTCGGCGCCTCCGGCCGCATCGCTAAAATCGCGCTGGCGGAGATCGGCGGGGTGGATGCCGACGACGTGGAGGAGGTCTGGCATGGTCTTGAACCGCCGTACCTGCCGTTGTTCGCATGGTTGGAGGGCAGGGGGCCAAAACCAGATCCCGCCGATGCGCCGGTGTTCCGCCCGCCAATGCTGGCGCATCCGTTGGAACAGGCCGATTTTTCGACATTGCAACCGGCGGACTGGCGGGCGGAGTGGAAATGGGACGGAATCCGCGTCCAATTGGTCGCCACGACCGGCGGACGGATGCTGTATTCGCGCGGGGCGGAGACGA
>JAYUEJ010000364.1:0-1755 GCA_043739265.1 Rhodopila sp.
TTCGCCTGAAACAAGGATACCAACCATGCTCACCCGCCGCACCGCTCTGGCCGCCCTCGCGTCCGTCCCAATGATCCGCACCGCGCGGGCCGAGACGCGGAACCTCAACATCTCCCACCAGTTTCCTGGCAGTAACGGTAATGAGGGCGATTTCCGCGACCGGATGTGCCGGCGTTTCGCGGCCGACGTGGAAAAGCGCACCAATGGCGCGCTGACTTTCACGGTGTACCCGAACTCGTCTCTGGTCAAAACCTTCGCGCAGATCAGTGCGTTGCGGAAGGGCGCCCTGGATCTCGGACTGGTGCCGACGACCTACGGCGGCGGCGAAATCCCCGAGTTGAACATCACCTTCATGCCGGCGGTGATCAGCAGTTATGAACAGGGCATGGCCTGGAAAAAAGCGCCGATCGGCAAGGCGCTGACCGATCTGCTCGATGCCAAGGGCATCAAGCTCATCAGTTGGCTATGGCAGTCGGGCGGCATCGCGTCACGCGTCGGCCCGATCCTGCGGCCGGCTGACGTGAAGGGGCTGAAAGTGCGCGGCGGATCGAAGGAGATGGACGAATTGTTCGCGGCGGCGGGCGCGTCATCCAGCTCGATGCCATCAAACGAACTGTATATCGCGATGAAGACCGGCGTGATGGACGTGGCGGTGACCAGCTCGTCCAGCCTGATCTCGTTCCGGTTGGAGGAGACCTGCAAGAACCTGACAAGCGCCCGTGGCAGCAGTTTCTTCTACATCTTCGAACCGATCCTGATGTCGAAGGCGATTTTCGAATCGCTGCCGGCGGATCAGCAGAAGGCGATCATGGCGGTTGGCGATGAACTGGAACCCTGGGCCACCGAACAGGCGAAGGCGGATGACGCCGCGCTGGACTCGGTGTTCACCAAGGCGGGCATCAAGGTCAGTCAGATCGATCCGGATATGCTGAAGGAATGGCGCGACCTGGCACGCGAAACCGCATGGAAAGGCTATGCGGCGAAGTCCGCCGGTTGTGCGGCCTTCCTGAAAATGGCGGAAGCGGTCAGCGCGTAACTGGCTTGATGGCCTTTCAACGTCCTGGTGGCCGCAGCGCCCCCGGGACGGATCAGGACGCAGTTGCCAGCGACAGGCGGCGGTGCCGCGGCAACCGGCTAACCAGCAATCCGATCACCACGAGATTCGCCACATTGAACAGCACACCCGACGCAAAGGCCGGCTGATAGGACGCATAGTTGTCGAACAGTTTGCCGGCGAACCAGCTTCCGAACGCCATCCCGGACATCCCGGTCATCAGCACGGTCGGGATGCGCCAGGATGCCTCCTTCGACGGATACAGATCGCGGATTGTGACGGCATAGGACGGGATGATCCCGCTGAAACCCAGGCCGAAGGCGCTGGCGACGGCGAACAACCCGACCTCGTCCCTGGTCAGCATGAAGGCCCCGATCGCCAGCATCTGGAAGGCCGATCCGGCCATCACCGTGCGCAAGCCGCCGAACCGGTCGGCGAACGCGCCCCAGAACTGCCTGGAAATAAACGCACAGCCCACCATCACCGACAGCATCGCCGCGCCATGCCCGGGCGAGATACCCACGTCGCCGCAGAAGGCCACAAGATGGGACGCCGGCAGCGCCATTGGCACGCAGCAGCAGAAGCTGGCGATGCAGATCAGTGCCATCGTCACGTTAGGGTGAAAACCGAGTACCCGGTCGCCCGATCGTGGGCCGGCATAACCGGGGGCGGGGAGCAGGGGTTCGGGTGCCGGTCGCAGC
>JAYUEJ010000365.1:0-1755 GCA_043739265.1 Rhodopila sp.
CGAAATTCCCGCAATACAGCTACGACGACATGGTTCTGGCCCAATACCGGCTGGTAACCGAGGGCCTGAACATTCGCCATCTGCGGCTGGTGCTGGGCAATTCGATGGGCGGTATGCATGTGTGGGACTGGGGCGTGACCTATCCCGCATTCATGGATGCGTTGGTGCCGATGGCATCCCAGCCGACCGAGATGTCCAGCCGCAACTGGATGATGCGACGGATGCTGATAGAATCGATCCGGCAAGATCCGGCTTACGACAATGGGAACTACACCGTCCAACCGCCCTCGCTGCGGTTGGCGAACGTTTTCATGGGCATCGGCACCAACGGCGGAACTCTGGCCTATGCGGCCCTGGCTCCATCGCGGGAAAAGGCTGATAAGCTGGTGGCTGACCGTCTGGCGGCACCCACCCCCGCCGATGCCAACGACTTCATCTATCAATGGGAATCCTCACGCGACTACAATCCCGCCCCGGCGTTGGACCGTATCGCCGCCCCCCTGCTGGCGATCAATTCCGCGGACGACGAGCGCAATCCACCGGAAACCGGCCTGATGGCGCAGGCTTTGACCCATGTGAAGGACGGTCACCTGCTGTTGATCCCGGCAAGCGCCGATACGCGTGGCCATGGCACCACCGCGATGGCCAAATTCTGGTCGGCGCAATTGAAGGATTTCCTGAACAATACACCGAAGCGCCCCATGTAAGGCTGGCGAAGCAGCTCCATCGTGTTATTGCGCGCGACGCGGCAACGGATCGTGGGTTGAAACGACGCAACCAATTATCACTCGCGCTTATCGCCGTGAGAAACGTCCGTTCGAACGCCGTATGTCGGCGATAACGAACCGCCGGGTTGACCCATATCCGTCCGAACCAGTTAAAATCCCATTGCCCCGAAACGTCCCCAACCCAGCGCCTGTATGGACATTTCACCCCCGGGCGGACAAGCTAACACCAACGGTTGTGGGAGTGAGCGTCCATGCGTTTCGGACTGTTCGGCGCCGCTCAGGCGCAACGCGGCGTCGCACCGGACGTCGATAGCGCGGCCGGCTTCAACGATTATATCGAATATCTGATCGAAGCAGAATCGCTCGGCTACCACAGCAGCTTCATCGTCGAGCATCACTTCACCGGGTTTGGCCAGGTCTCCGCCACGCTGAACCTGTTGAGCTAGATCGGCGCCAAGACCTCCACGCTACGTCTGGGAACGGCCGTGCTCGTGCTGCCCTGGCACAACCCGGTCTTGCTGGCGGAACAGGCCGCGACCGTGGACCTGCTGTCCGGCGGCCGGTTGGATTTCGGCGTCGGCAAAGGCTACCGCCATAACGAATTCGCCAGCTTCCGCATCCCCATGGAAGAAGCTGGTGCGCGCTTTGAAGAATCCATCGACATCATCACCAGGTCCTGGACTTCGAACGAACGGTTCTCGTTCCACGGCAAGTTTTGGCAATTCGACGATATCATTGTGGAGCCGCCAACCAAACAGGAGCCGCATCCACCATTCTGGCAGGGTGCGGGCCATGCCGACAGCATCCGCCGCGTCGCGGCGCGCGGACACAACTTGTTACTGGACCAGTTCGCATCGATCGACGAAACGATCAACCGCTTCAGCATCTACAAAGCGGCGATGCTGGCCAACGGTTTCGGTTTCGATGCGGCCAGGGTCGGCGTCGCCCGGGCATTTTTCGTTGCCGACACGGCGGAAGAAAAAGCCGCGGCGGTGGAGCGCAGGATGACCGCGCAGCGCCGCTTGCA
>JAYUEJ010000366.1:0-5395 GCA_043739265.1 Rhodopila sp.
CCGGCCCGACAGCCCGTCGGGCGTGCGCGCCACGGTAAAGGACCTCGTGTCGCCAAGCGCGCTCGCCAGCCGCTCCGCCTCCAGCAGTTCGGCGGGCGAGATGAAGCCGTACAGGAGGTCGTTGATCCAGAAAAACCGGTCCATCGGTCCGAAATGGTCGGCGACCAGCGAGATCACGACCTGTTTCGGCGGCTCCGGGCAGGACAGCGCCCGCCGTACCGCGCTGTGGACCTCCAGCGCCGTGCCGGCCGCCAGGCCGAAATTGACGGCGTCGACCGGCAGCAGGGCCGGCACGACACCGGCCTCGAGCCGGGAGTCGCCGAAGAACGCGATGCGGCCGAGTTGGCATTCCCGCAGCATGTCGGCCCTGGCCACCCAGGCCGGGTAACCACCGGGAAGAAAGGCCATCGGAAAAGCAAGGACATAGAGCCACGCGGCCAGCAGGACGGCACAGAACACCGCGGCGAAACGAAGCAAATAGCCGTCGAAGGAAAGCCGCATGGGCCGCCGCGCACTCCATCAAACGTCAGCCGGTCCGGGTGAGGCAACCGCGGACTCCGATCGGGGTCCCGGCCGGGCGGCGGTTCGATACAAGCCCATCCAGGAAATGTCCAACAATCCCGGCGATGCCGGACAGCGGGCCCGGCCAATTTGGGCCCGGTCAGTCTGGGCCACGACGCTCCGGAAGCATCGCGCGCATACAACCGCTGATGGGAACGCCCGCGAGGCACCCTCCATCCAGCAATTCTCATTTTAGCTTTTTGGCGGATTATCGAGTGTTGCATATTGGGTCTCGGCGGGATCGTTTGCGCTGAAGTTCGATCAGGGTGGCCGCGGTGGCGGCCTTGAGAACGCGAGCGTTTCCATCAATTCGGCCCAGGAGTCGAACACCAGGAACTCCGCGATTGTGGCCAGCCGGGTGAAGAACCGCGTCCGTGAACCAGCTCTGGATCGCGCCGCGCGCCACCGGTCTTCGGCCAGATCGCAAATCGTATGGAACGCGAAGGCCAGAAGATTGAGCGCGACCAGCATGGCCGCGAGGTTTTGTTTCCCGTGGCCGAAATTATGTTCGAGGTTGTAGCCCTGGGTCTTCAGCACATTGAACGACCCGTTCTCGATCTTCCATCTGGCGCGTCCGCCCGCGGCGCGCCTTGCCACCGTCTTGCGATTGACCGACAGGTCGGTGACGAAGCTGTTGCGATAAGTCACCTCGCCGGCGGCATTGACGATCTCGATCTCCAGCCAATTGACCGCCAGGGCGTCTTTACCGTCGCGCAGCGGGACCCCGTTCATCCAGCGATACCGGCGCGTCGACCAGGTCCGGCCCTCTTTGACCCGCTCTACGAGCTTCTGCAAACGGGCCCCGGTTATGTATTCCTGGATCAATGTATGCGTCGCGGGCTTGCAAACAAACAGAAAGTGCCCCCCAGCGGCGAGGACGGCCTCGCACATAGGCTGATGGGAAAACAGATCGTCGCCGAGATAGATCGGGTTGAGCGGGGCGTATTTGGCGCCATGCGCGGCCAGCCACCGGTGGGCGGCGCGGTTTTCGCAGTCCTGTTTTTCCGCGCCGTCCTGGGGCACGACGAATTCGGATTCCAACGGCACGACATGGTTATGCCCGGGCGAGACCAGGGTGGCGCCCAGAAAGGTGTGGAAATACTCGGTCTTGCCATTGCTTCTCAGGCGATGCGAGCAGTTCGGGCAATGCAGTTTGTAGGACCCAAAGGTCTCGGTTCCGTCCAGCGCGATCAGTACGTGGCCATCGGATTGGCGGAATTCGCCGATGCCGCCGGATTGGGTCAGCGCCGTCAACACGGCGCCGAACACCGGATGTAATAATTCCGGTCCGGCGGGGTCCAGCATGGCCCGGATATGGTTGTCGCTGGGGATCCGGCTCATCCCGAACAAGGTTTCGCAGTTGGACCGGCCATGGCCGTCGCGCAGGCGCTGCTGGTGCGCCAGGAAGGATGGGCTTTGCATGAAGAACGCCGAGAACGCCGCCATGCCGACATCGGCCATGACATAGGTCTGGTTCGTCCCCTGACGTTTGTCGGGGAACGTTTCGCAGGCCTGGCGTAAGTGGCCGAACAGGGTTTCAAGGCGCTTCACACGACACCAGAATCGTACTTGCGCCCCGTGCCGAAAGCCCAAATCGGAGGGCGGCCGCGGATTTTGGTTCAGCTGTGGCTTTTGAGACTCACCTCGGGCCGGACGTTAACGCCATATGCGACTCGTTCGCATTGAGAACTGCTGCCCTCCATCCGTTCTGCTTTCATTTGCCCTAACGTTCAGCTATAGGCCGATAAATATCGAGTACGAAGCAGATTTCCATGCAAGGCACCGATCTTTATTGGCTTCCGCGGCACCGGACCTGGTCCGAGGAACTGGCCCGGATCGCACCGGCCGAGCCGGCGGAAACATGGCGTGCGCTTGTGGCGCTGGCCAATTCCCAAATGAGCGCGCTGGAAACGATCCGCCTCGACCGCCGCCGCGCCAAACTGCTGCCCCAGCCGTGGCCGGGCATGGAACAGGCGCCGGTGCGGCTCGCGGTGCTGGCATCGTCCACCGTCGATCATCTGCTGCCGGCGATCCGTGTCGCGGGCCTGCGGCGGGGCATTTGGATCGAGGTCTACACACCCGAATACGGCCAATATGCGCAAGACCTGATGAACCCGGCCTCTGGCCTGCATGAATTCCAGCCTGACGCGGTGCTGTTGGCCCAGGATGCGTGGGATCTGACACGCGGGGTGGAACAGGACGCGGGTGGGACGGCGTGGCTGGACCAGCGCATGGCGGTACTGACCGGGCAATGGGAGGCCGCGCGGCGGCAATTCGGCTGCCAGGTGATCCAGTCCATTCCGCTGCCCGTCTTTTCCGCTCGTTTGGGCAACAATGAACACCGTTTGCCCTGGTCGCGCGCCGCCGCCTCGCGCCGGCTGGCCACGGCGATACGGGACCAGGCGGACGAGGCCGGCGTGGATATCCTGGCGCTGGACGATTGCGCCGCGCGGGACGGGCTGGCCGGCTGGCACGATCCGGCGCTGTGGCACCGGGCGAAGCAGGAAATCCACCCAACGGCCGCGCCTTTATATGGCGATCTGGTGGGCCGGCTGCTGGCGGCGGCGCGGGGACGCTCGTTCAAATGCCTGGTCCTGGACCTGGACAACACGCTGTGGGGCGGCGTGATCGGCGACGACGGCCTGGCCGGCATCAAGCTGGGACAGGGCAGCGCCGCCGGGGAAGCGCACGCGGCCTTCCAGCAGTACGCGCGGGACCTGGCGCGGCGCGGCATCATCCTCGCCGTCTGTTCCAAGAACGACGAGGCGAACGCGCTGGAACCGTTCGTCAGCCATCCCGAAATGGTGCTGCGGCGCGACGACATCGCCTGTTTCGTGGCGAACTGGACCGACAAGGCCACCAACCTTCGCACCATCGCCAGCACCCTGAACATCGGCCTGGACAGCCTGGTCTTCGCCGACGACAACCCGGCGGAACGCGCCATCGTCCGGCGGGAACTGCCGATGGTGGCGGTGCCGGAGCTGCCCGAAGACCCAACCCTGTACGGCACCTGCATCGCCGATGCCGGCTATTTCGAGGCGTTGCGCATCACCGCCGAGGATCTCAGCCGCTCAGCCCAGTACCAGGACAATGGCCGCCGCCAAGCCGTGGCCGCCAGCGCCACCGATCTGCCGGCCTATTTGCGCAGCCTGGAGATGCGCGCGTTGTGGAGCCGGTTCGACCGTGTCGGCCAGGCGCGTATCGTGCAACTGATCAACAAAACCAACCAGTTCAACCTGACGACACGGCGCGTCACGGACGAACAGATCGCCGCGCTGATCGACGACCCCACGGCGCTGACATTGCAAATCCGCCTGCTGGACCAGTTCGGCGACAACGGCATCATCGCCATCGTCGCGGGCACACCGGAAGACGGCGCGATCCGTCTCGGCACCTGGCTCATGAGCTGCCGTGTCCTTGGCCGCGGCATGGAAGAAGAGACCCTCAACCTGGTCGCCGCCGAAGCCCGGCGTCTGGGCGCGGCACGGCTGATCGGCGAATACCGCCCGACCGCGAAGAACGGCATGGTCGCCGAGCATTACGCCCGCCTGGGCTTTCGCTTGGTGGCGGAAAAGGATGGGGCGATGGAATGGTCGCTGGACCTGCGCGACTGGGCGCCACTGCCGACCTGGATCGCCAGTGCGCCCGCGGGCGACGTGGTTTCGCGGGCCGCATGAAGTTCGATCATATCGGCGTCACCACCGCCACGCTGGAGGAAGGGCGGGCGTTGCTCGCGGCCTCCATCGGCGTGCGATCCTGGACCACGGCCTTCGCGGACACCGTCAACGATGTCCATGTGCAGTTCGGCCACGATGAGTCCGGCATCTGCTATGAACTCGTGGCCCCGCTGTCGCCCAACAGCCCCATCACGCGGGTTCTGTCGAAGAAGGTGAACGTGCTCAATCACGTCGCCTACCTCGTGGACGACCTGGCCACCGAAGGCGCGCGGCTTCTGGCGGCGGGGTTCGTGGAGGTCGCGCCGGCCCGTCCGGCCATCGCTTACGACAACAAGCTGATCCAGTTTTTCGTTTCGCGCTCCCGGTTGATGATCGAACTCATCGAGGCGCCGGACCACCAACATCGTTATGGAAGTGCCGCATGACCGAGCCTGAGATCTACACCGCGCTGAACGACATCTTCCGCCAGGTGCTGGAAGACGACACGATCGTGCTGTCGCCCGCGACAACCGCCGACGACGTCGAGGGCTGGGATTCGATGAACCACATCTTCATCGTCGTGGAGCTGCAAAACCGGTTCGGTGTGAAGTTCCACGCCGCCGAGATGGAAGAACTGAAGAACGTGGCGGAGCTGGTCGCGCTGGTACAGCGGAAGGTGGACAAAAAGGCTTAAACGGCCCGCCCGGAATGATTTTCAGCTCCTTCGCCTTCATCGCCGGGTTTCTGCCCGTCGCGCTGCTGGGGTTTCTGCTGTGCGCCCGTCTCGGACACCGCGCGGCCGGCCTTTGGCTGGTGCTGATGTCGCTGACGTTTTACGGCTATTGGCGGCTGTCGTTCCTGCCGCTGCTGCTGATATCCATCCTGTTCAATTTCGGCTCCGGCTGGCTGCTGACACGCACCGAGGCCCGGCCGCGCCTGCAAGGCGCGATCCTCGTGACCAGCGTGACGGCGAGCCTGCTGGCCTTGTTCTACTATAAGTACGTCGCGGCGCTGGCGGAGACGTTCGGCTTCGCCAGCGTGGCCGGCGTCCCCTTACAGGACATCGTCCTGCCCCTGGGCATTTCCTTCTTCACCTTCACGCAAATCGGTTACCTCGTGGACGTGAAGCAGGGCGTCGCCCGTACCCGGGATTTTCTGAGCTATCTGCTGTTCGTCAC
>JAYUEJ010000367.1:0-1753 GCA_043739265.1 Rhodopila sp.
GACCGTCCGAGAGGCCAATGGCCGGTTCATCCAACCCACACCCATTCGCCCGGCGACGGCGCCCGATATCCCCCTGATCGGCGTTCATCGGCGTTCATCTGCCTGCAAAAAAAGCCGCGGATCCAGTCCGTAATGGCCGCCCGTTTCCGGCACCGTGCGTCGCGCGGACGATCGCCCGTGCGGCCAGGTCCGGCGGCGCCGTTCCCAATCCGGCAAACGCCTAAGGCGATGTCCAACAATAAGCGAGTCAACCGTTTCCCCATCGTCATGGCCCTGTCCCGGCCAGGCCGGGATAAAGCCCTAACAATGGGGAAACGGCATCGACCTGAATCGGATATGTCCGGACGGTCCCTTTGGCCGGCGATACCGCACGGAAAACCGGAACCCACCCATGTTCACCCGATGACCGGGCCCGGAACAGCAGCAACAGATATTGACTTATTTCCTATATTAATCTACAGTTCCAGGAATGGAAGCCTCAACCTCCTCGCATCCGGCCATCACTCTTTCCACCTACCTGTATGACCAGCTCGTTTACACCCTCACCGAACTGTTGCCGCCGCCGCTGAAGGACACGCCCGAAGCGCTGCGCACCAGAAACCATGCCGCCATCGCCAAGGTGGCGGCGCTGCTGCCGGTCAACGCGAATGAGGCCGATCTCGCCGCCCAGTGCATCGCCGCCCGCGCCCGGGCTCTGCATGTGGCCGAACGGTCTATGCTGATTGTGGTGGATCCGAACGCCGGACCGCTGAAGGCGGCGTCGCCCAAAGCGGCACCGATCGAGGCGCCAGCGGCGTGTGTGGACCAGGGGATTGCGGAGAATGTCTCAGAAATTTGGATAAATTCTCAGGGTGTGGCTTTTGAGACGGAGTTGAGCAAGCAACCCTGGAACCTTGGGTCCAGTGGATCGGGTAAAACTGGTCTGCGCGAGGATGCGCGCGCAGCGACGGCCATTTCTCGTTTGGCCGGTCGGGGATTGCCTGCGAACGACCGCGAAAGTCCGGGAGGGCGGACCAAGACGGCCATGACGATGGAGAAACAGCATCGAGCTGGAGCGGTTATTGTTCTGCGTCGCCTGGCCGCGACTTTCGGCATTTTTGCTGGAGCGATTTCGCGGCTCCATGCGCCGTATTCTTCGGCCGGTCGCATTGACCACGGTGTCACCGCTCGCCAGGATACGCGTAAATTCCATGACGGCCAAAGTGGCCGCACCTGGACGGCCGCAAAAAAAGAGCCGCTACCCCGCAAGCGGCAGACGGGCTTCAGGACCGAATCGCCCTGGTGGCGGGCAATGGCATTGACGTTCGATGCGTTGGCGCCGAAAAACCGCGCATGTCTGACATCGTTGCTCCGTGGATCATCAGCGAGGATCTGGCAGGGCTGCGGGCGCAGGCCCTGGGTCTGGCCGAGGCTGCCGGACTGTCCCCCGAGATGCGTGTCCTGCGGCCCACCGCCCCCTGGAAATGGATCGGCGCGAAATTCTGGCCCAACGCGTTGGCCGTCGTGGCCGATTCCGTCAAGGCGCCGTTGCCGTCGCTGGCGATCGGTTGCGGCGGCATGGCGGCGGCGGTACTGGCCGCGCTGCGCCGGCAGCCGAACCAAGGTCGGGCCATGCGCGTGGTTCAGGTGCAGAACCCGCGCATGGACATCAGCCGCTTCGACCTGATCGTCGCCAACCGCCACGATGAACTGACCGGGCCGAACGTCTTCGTCACCCGCACCGCGCTGCATCGCGTGACTCCGGCGCGTCTGG
>JAYUEJ010000368.1:0-1751 GCA_043739265.1 Rhodopila sp.
GTCGAATCACGCCACCGTTATTTCGGCCGCCATGTTCTGGAACATACAGCCGCAAAGCAACGTGCAGGCGGAGCTGAAGGCGGATGACGCGGCCTTCGCAGCCACGGCATACCCATCGCCGAGCGCGGATTCAGCCTATGGATCGGTGACGGGCATCGCGTTCAAGGATGGGCAGCGGCTGCTGGGCGCGGGCATCATCGCCATCGACAGCGACTCCGGCATTACCATCGGCGGTCTGTCGAGCACCACCGACGGATCCTTTTCCCTGCGTGTGCCGGCCGGCAACTATAGCGTGTTCGCCGCGCCCATCGGCCCCCTGATCCCTCCGCAGGCCATGTACAACCTTCCGTCCGATAAAATCGACTTGGCATTCCAGCCGGTGGCCGCCGGCGGACCCGACGGTCCAGCCCAGTTTCGAGTCGCGGGAGGAGCGGCTGTCACCGCCCCCATCAGCGCGACCGGTGGAACCTCCGCGATTCAGATCACGGCGGAAGCCGCAAGATACGTGGACGCGGGAGGAGCGGTGCGCTTTGGCCCGCCCGTGGTCCAGGCTGGCAAGTCGCTGGATTTCATCGTGGTCGGTCCAGGACTGGATGCCTCCATCACGGAACAAAACTTGCGGCTGATCGGATCGGGAGTGACCATTCGAGCGGGGACCGTTCGATACGACACTAACATTCGATACTCCGATGGCCGCTCCCCGGTGCGCTTCACCATCGATACGACGTCCGCCAGCCGGGGTGCCGCAAGCCTCCTGATCACCCGCGGCCCCGACAGCGCGCTGCTGGCAGGCGCCGTCGCGATCGTCCCGCTGAAGCCAGCCTTTTCATTGAACGGAATCGTCGACGCGGCCAGTTCCAAGGGTGCCGGCGTGGCCCCCGGTGAACTGGTCTCCCTCTATGGTACGGGTATCGGCCCCGATCCCGCGTTGGCGGCCACCGGCTTCGATCCTAAGACGGGGGCCCTGCCGGTCGACCTGGGCGGCGTCGCAATTGCCTTTGACGGGGTAGCCGCGCCGCTGCTCTTCGTCTCCCCGGCGCAGGTGAACTTCCAAGTGCCCTATGAGACCGCGGGCAAGAGCGCTACAAGAATGGTGGTGACGTACCGCGGAGTTTCAAGCGATGCGGTTACCGTACCGGTCCTCTCCGCCCAGCCCGGCCTGTTTCTCGCAGCAGGAACCACGCAGGCCATCGCGGTGAATCAGGATGGCTCGGTGAACGGCGCCTCCGCGCCCGCTCCGAAGGGCACCTACGTGACCTTCTACGCCACCGGCGGGGGAACTGTAACGCCAGCCGTTCCCACGGGGCGGCCCGCACCCAACTCTCCGCTCAGCTTCGCGCAATCCGCTACGGTCAGCATCGGCGGGACCAACGCGGTAGTCTATCAAGGCGCGGTTCTGGCCCCAAGTTTCGTGGGCCTCCTGCAAGTCTCCGCCCAGGTACCCGACAGCACCCCCTCCGGCAATGTCCAGGTGGTTATAACGATAGCGGGTCAAGCATCGCCGTCCGCCACCATCGCCGTGAAGTGACTTGTTAAGGCCGTGTCACGAAATAACCGATCCACTCAGGGAGGGGCAGGGCGGCGAGAGGCCGCCGCAGGCCGCGGGCCCGCCCCACGAAGGTCCTAAATGGCATGGTTATTTCGTGACAAGGCCTTAGCATCGGCCGGACGAACGCGCTAGTCCATCAAGGCGCAGTTCTGGCCCCGAACTGCGCGGGCCTCCGGCACAACCGCAGTGAAGTGACCGGCAC
>JAYUEJ010000369.1:0-5387 GCA_043739265.1 Rhodopila sp.
CTTGAAACCGCCGATGCGGCCGTGCTGCATGGGCGCATCGGGGATGTGGCGGCTATGATCGCTCTCTCGAAGCGCACCATGCGCAACATTCGCCAGAACATCACTCTCGCCCTTGGCCTCAAGGCGGTGTTCCTCGTCACCACGATTGCCGGCATTACCGGCCTTTGGCCGGCGATCCTCGCCGATACCGGGGCGACGGTGCTGGTGACAATGAACGCGCTGCGGCTGCTGAAATTCAAAGGGGCATAAGTCTGCTTGCGGCAAGGGCAGTTGCTGCGAACCCGCGGCTGCTTGCATGGAGGCTCTTCACACCCCAATTAAACGCTTATGATCGCTCGGCTCTTTAGGCCACTGCTTGGCGCCCTGGTCGTGCTCTTCCTCTTCGGCGTGCCCGTGGTGGTTCAGGCAACCATGCCGGCCTCGTGCGAATGCATGCATGAGGTTTCCTCGGCGCCTCAGCCCTGTTCCGATCACTCCCCGGTCCCGTGCAAAGGCATTGCAGCCACATGCGCGGGTGCAATGAGTTGCGTGTCGATGACCAGCCTGCCCGGGCAAGAAAGCTCGACGGCGGCTTGGCTTGCGTGGTCGCAGGTTGCGTATTCAAGCGGTAACGCCTTGCTTTATGGACACTCGACCAAGCCTATCCCGGGTCCGCCCATTACGATCTGATCCGGCAGCGCGCACTTCTGGCTGAATTTGCCAGCGATGCCGCAGTGCATGCAGCACCTTCAGCTGCGATCAGTCATCGTTCCCGCCGGTCGGCCCCACGGGCGACCCGGGTCAGCATCAGAGTAAAGTCCATGAGACACGTTCTATTCGCGGCTGTCGCAGCATGCGCTGTGGCTGCCGGTCCCGCTTATGCGCAGCGCAATCCTCCAGAACCGGAGCGACCAGGTTATTCGAACGCGCCTGGCAGCACTTCCCAGCTTAAACAGCTTGCAGCGGAATGGGACCGCATCGGCTTCAGCGCGCCGAGCAAACCCGCCCAATCCCGCGTTTATGGACGGGACGGTTATGTGACCGACGGACCTGGCTACAACATCATGGTCTCGTTGATCCGCTCCGCAGCGAACGCCTCCCGGCAAGGCCGCGAGCAGGAGGCGTTGGCGAAAGTCGCCAGTGTGCGTCGCTTGCTCGGCCGTTATTCCCGGGAGTGAACATGACGATATCCCATGTCACCGCGGCTGCGGCTTCGGCTGATCCTCGCCTTCGGCGAGGCATGCCCGTGTCTCGGATGCAAGCCGCCTGGGCCGGCATCCGCGCGGGCCGTCGCAGAGATCGCGGCCTGTTCCTTGCGGGACTGGCTGCGAGCATCGGCGTTTCGGCCGGATGGATGTGGCTCGGCACCACGGCCGTGCTTCCACTGCTCTATTTGCTGCCCTGCGCGGCGATGGTGGCGATGTGCATGAAGGGTCACGGCGCATCGACGGAAAAGACCGTTAGTCCAAATCCCACTTCCGGCAATCCCGATTCCGGCCTCTCCCTATGAGCGAGATGGTCGGATGTAATGGCGCCTCCGGCGTCGAGAAAAGGAGCTTTCCAATGACGACGAAACGCATATCGATGGCCGCGGCGGCGTTGCTCGCGACAACCCTTGGAGCAGGCATCGCACTCGCTCAGAGCAATGCGCCGCCCCCCCGGGCTCCGATCAAACAAGGCGGCGCAGATCAACCCGGCATGATGGACATGTCTAAAATGGACGGGATGATGGCGAAAATGGACCGCATGATGGACAACTGCAACCGCATGATGGAGAGCAAGCAGCAACACTCGCCATCCGAGCCGCGGACCACCGCGCCCGATAAAGGCTGATCACCGGCCCCGCCACTCGTCCACCAACGGGCGGCGGGCGACCGCTTGCAGGAAGAACCGTCGTTATGCCGGTTTCCTCGAACTGGCTCGAAGCGTAGCGCGCTTATCTGCTGGCTGTCGCGGTGGCTGATCTTGTGTGGGAGGCGGCTCACTTGCCGCTCTACACGCTGTGGCAAACCGGAACATCCGGCGAAATGCTGTTCGCCGTCGTCCACTGCACGTTCGGTGATCTGCTCATCGCTCTCGCGGCGATGACTCTCGGCCTCTTCCTCGCCGGGCATCGAAACTGGCCGGTTTGCCGGTTCGCGGCGGCCGCCGTTATCACGTTTGCGGTCGGGCTTGGCTACACCATGTTCAGTGGATGGCTGAACATCGTCGTGCGGAAGAGCTGGGCTTATTCCGGCCGCATGCCCGTGGTGTCGCTGTTCGGTCTGAACATCGGTCTTTCGCCGCTATTGCAATGGGTGGTGGTGCCCGCACTTGCCCTTTACGCAGCTTATCAAACGGGCACAAAAGAACGAATATCCGCGTCGAGGTTATAGGACGTGCGTCACTGACCATCTCCTTACCGCAGTCATTGAGCAATCAAAAGGTAACTGCCATGCATGACATGATGAACGGCGGCATGATGTGGGGGATGGGTCTCGTCGGCCTCCTCGTCCTCATTTTCATCGTGCTTGGGATCGCTGCCTTCGTGAAATTTCTTTTCTCGGACAGACCATGACGCAGTCTCAACAGCCCGTCCCTCACTCGACGGGTTGCTTGAGCCGGCTCACGGCCGGCTCCGTCGCGGATGGGATCGTTCGGAGTTTCACGAAAGCATAAATCGCCGGAATGACGACGAGCGTAAGGAAGGTGGATGACAGCATGCCCCCCACCATGGGCACGGCGATGCGGCGCATCACCTCGGACCCCGCGCCTTCGCTCCAGAGGATCGGCAGCAATCCGGCCATGATGGCAACGACGGTCATCACCTGGGCCGCACGCGCTCGACCGCACCGGCGATGATCGCCGGGTGCAAATCCTCTCGGGTTAACGTGCGTTCGACCGCCGCACAGCGCGCGAGCTGTTCATTCAGCGCCTGGTCGAGATAGATAAGCATCACGACACCTGTCTCGGCCTGGGCGGCTGAGAGGAACAGAAAGGCGGCATAGGGCGAGTTGTTACAGAAAGCCGCCCGCGCTACGCAATTAAATGCCGAAGTCACCTTACATTCGAGCAAGATCACGTCTCGATTCCCCTTCGCAGAAGTCCTTGCAAAACGGGGTGTTTCGCACACGATTTTTGCGAAGACTAAGCCGCTGAATTTCCTTGTGGCAGCTGAGATTCGCAGAACTTAGGAGTTTCGCATATCTGGGTATTTCGCATGGCCTTATGCTGCTTTTCTGTTCCGCTCAGCCGCACAGGCCTCCCCTACCGTCACGGCCCACGACCCCGTCCCCAACACGCGCCAAAACCAAAACCAACGCGGATTGTAACCCGATTGCCCCGGACCCAAACCACCCGCCACTGGACAACCACGCAACCAGCAGCGCATTAGCACCCACGCCGAACCAACGGCACGGTGTCCAGGAGCCCCGCGCGCAAGCCCATGATGTATTTCAGCCGCATGAAGGCCACGCTCATCCTGGGCGCCTGCCTGCTTGGGATGCTCCTCGGGGTGCCCAACCTGTTTCCCGCACCAGCCGCCTGGATGCCCTGGCGCACGGTCCACCTGGGTCTTGACCTCCGGGGCGGCAGCTATCTGCTGCTGGAGGTCGATATGAAGGCGGTCCTGAAAGAGCGACTCGACAGTCTCGCCGACGGCGTCCGTCAGGCGCTGCGTCCCGGCCGGATCATCTACCAAACGCTGGAACCCCAGCCCGACCAGACCCGGGTCCTGCTCCGCCTGCGCGATGCGGCCAACATCGATGCCGCCATGGCCGCCGTAAAGCCGCTGATCAGCGCGGATGCGGCGACCGGGCTGCCGGATATGGCGATCGCCTCCACCCCGGACGGCACCATCACCCTGACCCTGTCCGCCCCCGCCCTGGCGGCCCGAGCCAACGGTGCCATGGACCAGTCGATCGAGATCGTCCGCCGCCGCATCGACGAAACCGGCGTCGTCGATCCGCAGATCGCCCGCCAGGGTCAAAGCCGCATCGTCGTGCAACTTCCCGGTATCGACGATCCCAACCGCATCAAGCAGTTGATCGGCAAAACCGCCCACATGACGTTCCGGCTGGTGGATGAGGCCGCCAACCCGGCCGCCGGCGGTCCGGCGCCTCCCGGTGACGACTTCCTCCAGATGCAGGACCGTCCCGGCGAGAAGATCGGCGTCCGCAAGCGAATCGACGTGGACGGCGCCGACCTGACCGACGCCCGCGCCGGCACCAGCCCGGAAACCGGCGACTGGGTGGTCAACTTCACGTTTAATTCCGTCGGCGCCCGCCGGTTCGCCGATATCAGCCGAGCCAACGTCAACCACCGCTTCGCCATCGTGCTGGACGACAAGGTGATCTCCGCCCCGGTGATCCGCGAGGCGATCACCGCCGGCCGTGGCCAGATCAGCGGGTCCTTCACCGCGACCGGAGCCAACGATCTCGCGGTGCTGCTGCGCGCCGGCGCTCTGCCGGCCCCGCTGACGGTGGTCGAGGAACGCTCCGTCGGTCCCGAACTCGGCGCCGACAGCATTCGGGCCGGGGCCATCTCGCTAATCGCCGGCTTCCTGTTCGTCATCTTCTTCATGGGGTTTTTCTACGGCCTGTTCGGCTGGTTTGCGAACCTGGCCCTGGTGGTCAACCTGTTCCTGATGCTGGGCATCATGTCGCTGCTGCAGGCGACCCTGACCCTGCCCGGCATGGCCGGCATCCTGCTGACTCTGGGTATGGCCGTCGATGCCAACATCCTCATCAACGAACGCATCCGCGAGGAACAGAAGCTCGGGCGCCCCCCCCTGGCAGCCTTGGAACACGGTTTCAGCCGAGCCTACAGCACCATTTTCGATAGCAATGCGACGGCGTTCCTGGCGCATGTGATGCTGTTCGTGTTCGGCTCCGGTCCCGTCAAGGGCTTCGCCGTCACCATCACCGTCGGCATCGCCACATCCCTGTTTACCGCCTGGATGCTGACAAGGCTGCTGGTGTCCCGCTGGTATATCGCCACGCGGCCGAAACTGCTGCCGGTCTGAGGGCCCCCGCCATGTTCGTCAAACCCCGCTTTCGCCTCGTCCGCGACAACACGACCATCGACTTCATGCGCGGGCGGTACCTGGGCCTGATCGTCTCGGCGATCCTGTCCGCGGCGTCGATCGTCATGTTCTTTTACCCCGGACTGAACCTGGGCATCGATTTCTCCGGCGGCGTCGTGATGGAGGTCCGCACCCAGGGGCCCGCCGACTTCACCCAAATTCGCGCCGCCCTCAGCGCCGAACACATCCCCGAACAGGGCGTCCAACGCTTCGGCGACGCCTCCGAAGTGCTGATCCGCCTCGGCGCCCTGCTCGAAGCGCCCGCGCCAGTGCCGCCCGAGCCGGCGCCGCCCGAGCCGGCGCCGCCCGAGCCGGCAGCGCCCGAGCCGTCACCCGACGGTGCTGA
>JAYUEJ010000370.1:0-1751 GCA_043739265.1 Rhodopila sp.
GCGTTCACCCGAATGCCGAATTCGGCGAATTCCAGGGCGCCGTTACGGGACAGCATCTCCACCCCGGCCTTGGCGGCGGCATAGGCCGACCCGGCATGCATCGGGACATGCGCGTTCAACGATGCGATATTGACGATACTGCCGTTGCCCTGTCGCATCATCTGCCGAGCCTGATGCTTCATGCCCAGGAATACGCTCTTCAGGCAGAGATCGACGGTAAAGTCCCAGTCTGATTCGGCCAGATCGACGATGTAGCCGGCCCGCGCGCCCCCCGCGACGTTGAACGCGGCATGCACGGCGCCGAAACGGTCCACCGCGGTGGCGACCAGTTCCTCGGCCGAGGCTTCCTTGGTGACATCGGCCGCGATGCCGACGAACCCGGCGCCGAGGTCGCCGATGCTGTGCAGGTCGGACCCAACGACCCTGGCGCCTTCCGCCAGCAGCCGTTTCGTGATGGCCAACCCAATGCCCGAAGCAGCACCCGTCACCACCGCGACCTTGCCGGCGAACCGGTCTTTCATTTGCATCTTCTTTGGCTCCGTTAATGGTTTGGCAACTTCTTCGTGGTTCCGTGTCCACGTTTCAATGGACAACGTGCATGGAAGTGTCGGTCGGAATCAAGGTCGCGGCGCGCGGGCTGGAATGGGATGTCACCGAGGTCGAGCCTCTGGGCGCGCAGCAACGCGTGCGATTGGCCTGCGCCGGCGGCGATCTGGACGGGCTTGAATGGGACGTGCTGTATCCGGCCGAACCACTTTCCGTTCTGTGCACCGATCCCCGGCTGGAAGAATCCGGCCCCCTGGATGACTGGCGGCGTTACCACATTGCCCGTCTGCTGGACCAAATTCCCGGCTCACCCGGGCCGCCTGGCCGCGTGGCGATCGAAGCCTATCAGCGCGTCCCGCTGCTGCGGGCGTTGGACATGGTGCGGCCCAGGCTGCTGCTGGCAGACGGTGTCGGACTCGGGAAAACCATCCAGGCCGGGCTGATTGCCGCCGAATTACTGGTTCGGCGGCGGGCGCACCGGATTCTGATCGTCTGCCCGCCCGGCCCGCTGCTGCGGCAGTGGGAGCAAGAGATGCGTGTTCGTTTTGGTTTGCGATTCACCCCGATCACCGACAGCGCGGCACTGACTGAAGCGCGGCGTGGGCTGGAACTGGGCGGCAATCCGTTCGACGCGACGGCCCTGTGCCTGACCTCGATCGATTTCGCGAAGTCCGATCGGGTGCTGGCGGAATTGGAACGGGCCGCCTGGGATCTGGTGATTATCGACGAAGCGCATCACTGCGTCGGTGAACGGAACCAGCGCCGCCGCCTGGCCGAGGTGCTGGCGCGTCAGGCCGACGGATTGTTGCTGCTGACCGCGACTCCGCATGACGGATACGATCCGCATTTTGCCTCGCTGATCGCGCTGCTGGACCCAAGCCTGGTCGATGGGGCAGGCCGGTTGGTCGGTTCGGCCTATCGCCGGCATGTCGTGCGCCGGCTGAAATCGCATATCCGAACGACATCGGGAGTCCCCCTGTTCCGCGAGCGGATCGTCATCCCCGTCCGCGTGGATGTGACGGATACGGCGCCGGTTACGGATTTTCACCAGGCGCTGTCGGCGTTGGTCGCGCCGAGGTTGCAGCGGTCGCGCGACCGGACCGGCCTGACGGATGCCCTGGCTTTCATCAGCCTATTGAAACGATCGATGTCAACCATCGCGGCCTGCCTCGCGACCTTGCGGGTGGTGGCGGAACGTTATGGCT
>JAYUEJ010000371.1:0-1749 GCA_043739265.1 Rhodopila sp.
GGCGGATCGGTTCGACCTGAAGCGGGACATCCGCTTCAATACCCGCGTCACCGCGGCGCAGTACGATGAGGCGGCGAACCGCTGGATCGTGCGCACCGAGGCGGGGGAGACGTTTACCGCGAAATTCCTGATCACCGCCGTCGGTTGCCTGTCCACGGCGAATGTCCCGAAAATTCCTGGTCTCGAGAGCTTTGCGGGAGATTGGTATCACACCGGGCAATGGCCGCATGACGGGGTGGATTTCACCGGCAAACGGGTCGGTCTGATCGGCACCGGCTCCACCGGCATCCAGGCGGCGCCGGTGATCGCCCAGACGGCCTCCCATCTAACGGTTTTCCAGCGCACGGCGAACTACAGCATACCGGCCCGCAACGCGCCGTTAACCCCAGAGTTCAAGCGCTACGTCAAGGAAAACGCTACCGAGATCCGGGAGGTCATGCACGCCACCCGAAATGGTCACCCCTTCCTCATTTCAGAGCGTCTGGCACTCGACACGCCACCGGAGGAACGCGATGCCTTGTACGAGGCGGCCTGGCAGAAGGGTGGCCTACAGTTTCGTGCTACCTTCGAGGATTTGATGGTGAAAAAGGCGGCGAACGACACCGCCGCGGATTTCATCCGTCGCAAGATCCGCGAGATCGTGACGGATCCCGCGACGGCGGCGAAACTGTCCGATATCGACCATCCCTTTGCGACGAAGCGGCCGCCGATCGACACCAACTACTTCGAGACCTTTAACCGCGACAACGTCACGCTGGTGGATGTGAAAGCCGCCCCGATCGAGCGGATCGAACCGACGGGCGTCCGCACAAGCGACGCCGCGTTCCCATTGGACATCATCGTTTTTGCCACGGGATTCGATGCGATGACTGGCCCGATGCTGCGAATGAACATAACCGGCCGCGACGGCGCATCTTTGGCGGCGGCATGGGAAGCTGGCCCGCGCACCTACCTCGGCTTGCAGGTAGCGGGTTTTCCAAATTTATTCACCGTAACGGGTCCCGGCAGTCCGTCGGTGCTTTGCAACATGCCGGTGGCCATCGAGCAGCATGCCGAATGGATCGCCGATTGCATCGCGCATATGCGCTCTCAGGGCCTGGAACGCATCGAGGCCAAGCCCGAGGCGGTGGCCAAGTGGGTGGAACAGGTCAATGCGGCTGCCAGTGCCACGCTGTTGCCGCTGGCGACGAGCTCCTGGTACCTGGGGGCGAATGTGCCCGGCAAGCCGCGGGTGTTCATGCCGTATGCGGGTGGGATGGCGCGCTATCGGGAAATCTGCGCCAATGTCGCGGCGAATAACTACGAGGGGTTCACGCTAAGCGGCTGACCGCGGCCGTTGGTTGCGGCGACTGGCGCCAGTCCCGCGGACCAAGGTGATCGACCCCAGCAAGACATCCGGATTGTCGCCGTATGGTGGGCAGGAGAAAGGACTGTTCGTGATTGCTCCAAACAGTCGAACAATGGGTGAGCTGGCCTGGAACAGGCAGCGCGCTATCGGTAAGACCGCAGGAGCATACTGGCCTGTCATCACAGGGGTTCGGCCTGTGGTATAAGCTATCAATAAAGGGGATGAGCGATGCCAGACGTGATGACGGAAAATACGGCAAACAAACCCGGCTACACCGGTGACTTCGATGCGCTGGTTATCGGAGCCGGGTTCTCCGGCCTGTATCAGTTGATTTGCCTCCGCGACCGGCTCGGTCTTTCGGTTAAGGTGCTGGAGGCCGGCGATGGGGTTGGGGGCACCTG
>JAYUEJ010000372.1:0-5369 GCA_043739265.1 Rhodopila sp.
GTGCCGCCGCATCTGTTCCGCAATGGCAAGCGGACGCAGGTCTGATAGCAACCCGCGTTGACCGTGACCCATCCGGCGTCGTTATGGCCGGGCCTCACCTCCCGTGTCATGCCACCGGCCTCACCCCCAACGCCAATGGCCTGGCCACCCCTGACGTGCAGTGGCCAACACAGGCAAAGCGCAAAAACCTCGACCATCACCCCAATGGACCCGGGACACCATTAACCAGCCCGCGCGCCTTCTCCCCAACGATCGCCGGCGTATCGCCCGGCTTATAAATCGCCGACCCAATTCCAAACCCGGCCGCCCCAGCCGCACGCCATGCCGCCATCGTCAACCCGTCGATCCCCCCCACCGGCAGCACCATCGTCCCGGCTGGCAGCACCGCGCGCAAAGCCCGCAGCATCGCCGGACTGGCCCCCTCGGCCGGAAACAACTTCAGCGCATCCGCACCCGCGCCCAGCATCGCGAACGCCTCGGCCGGCGTGAAAAACCCCGGCACCGCCAGCAACCCCAGCCGTTTCGCCGCCCGCACCACCACCGCATCGGCGTGCGGCGTCACAATCAGCCGCCCGCCGGCCGCCGCGACCTCCGCCACCTGCGCCTCGGTCATCACCGTCCCGGCGCCGATCAGCAGCCGGTCGCCGAATGCCCGCGCCAGCGCCGCGATGCTGGCCATCGGATCGGGTGAGTTCAACGGCACCTCGACGATCGCCACCCCGCACGCCTCCAGCGCGGCGGTGACCGCAATGGCTTCCTCCGGCCGGATGCCGCGCAGGATCGCGACCAGATCGCACCGATCCAGATACCGCCTCAATTCCATCGCGCATGCTCGGCAATCAACGCCAGGCCACCCGCGGCGGCCTCTCCGTCATGCCGTTCGGCGTAACCGCCGCAGGCGGCGATCGCCCTGGCATACAGCGCCGTCAGGTCGGGCGCGCCGATCACCTGCACCACCGCGCCGTCCGCCTGAGCCAGCGCAGCGCGGACCTCATGCCCGATCAAAATGCCGGACAGGTAGGCCGGAGCCTCGGCTTCCTCCAGCCGATCCGCCAGCGCCAGGGCGCGCACGCCAAACACATGATGCAGCAACCCGCCTGGATCGGCGGACCGGGCAACCCCGGCGTCGAACGGGGCGCCGTCGGCGGGTCCGTCGCGCATCATCCGGCCCAGGATGGTATGGCCGCGCATGGCACTGAAGGCCTCGCCGGTCATATGCGTGGTGAACCCGACGATCCGGCCACCAGCGACCCGCACCCATTTGGAGTGTGTGCCAGGCAGGCACGCGATCCCGCCGTCGCGCATCAGCGTCGCGATGCCCAACACCTGGGTTTCCTCGCCACGCATCACCTCCGCCACGCCCGATTCGTCGCGGCCGGACAGTCCCGGCACCAACTTCACATGCGCCCAGTCGAACCCGATATCGACCAGGGCGCCGGCCAGTTCGGCCGGTCCGGCCGGACAGGGGAGGTACCGAACCTCTTTCCACCCCTGGCGGCTGCCGATCATGCCGGACAGCAACACCCGGTCCTCGCCGGCCGCCAGCCACGGGCCGATTTCCTCCCGCAGCGTGTCGCCGAACTTCCCATCCTGGACATTCAGGATACCTTTCGGTGCGGCACGCCGGTCGCGGATGGTGCCGTCACGCCCAACGCGAAACGCACGGAAACTGGTCGTGCCCCAATCGATCCCGATCATCGCGTTATCCTCCCGGCTTTGTCTCAAAGCCAATGTAACACCGGTTGACCCGTGGCGGCACATTGGACACACCGATGCGACTGACATTTTCCGGAGCCTGACCCAAATGGCGGAAGCCCTGACCGCACCTGCGATCCCTGTGCCGCATGGATTTTTCACCCGGCGCGGCGGCGTGTCCGCCGGTCCGTACGCCAGCCTGAACTGTAGCCTTTCCAGCCAGGACGACCGCCATGCGGTCCTCGAAAACCGCGCCCGCGTCGCCCGATCGCTCGGCACCGATCCGGTGCGGCTGCTGGGGCTGACCCAGGTTCACGGTATCGATGTTGTGACCGCGACCGAACCCTGGGCGATTGGCGCGGGCCAGCAGGCCGACGCCATGGTCACCGATCGTCCGGGCCTCGCGTTGGGCATCGTCACCGCCGATTGTGCCCCGGTGCTGTTCGCCGACAGCGGAGGCAAGATCGTCGGCGCCGCCCATGCCGGCTGGCGCGGTGCGGTGGCGGGCGTGCTGGAGGCGACCATTGCCGCCATGATCGCCCTGGGCGCCTCGCCCGACGGCATCACCGCCGCGGTCGGGCCATGTATCGCCCGGGAGTCCTATGAAGTCGGACCCGACCTGCGCGATGCCGTACTGGCAGGGTCGGCCGCCGACTCGGCGTTCTTCGTCCCGGGTCAGCGGGACGACCGCTGGCTGTTCGACCTGCCGGGCTACTGCGCCGCCCGTTTGCGCGCCGCCGGACTGGGCCACGTCGCGGTGACGGGCATCGACACATTGGCGGAAGACGACCGCTTCTTCAGTCATCGCCGCCGCACGCTGGCGTTAAGCGCCGGGCTTAATCCCGGCCCGATCGGCCACCAGATCTCGGTGATCAGGCCAGCGTGAACGCCGCACCGCCATGATCCCCCATGAAAGCCCTTCCGGTGCGACCCGGTCTCTGCTTGAAGCCATTGGATGATCGCTTTGTCCGGCCGTCTGGCCCTGCTTGTCTGCCTGTTCCTGTCGGCCTGCGGCGACCTGCCGGAGCCGTTCCTGGGCAACCCCGGGGCGACCGCTCGCCGGCTCGCGCAGCCGCTGACGCCTCTTTTGGCCGTGCCGCCGGGGTCCGATACGCTGCTGCCGGATGCCGCGAACCAGGAACTGGCCCGCGAGATCGCCACCGCGCTGCAGGCGACCGAGGTACCGGCGATGGTGCGGAAACCGGCGAAAACCGATTGGCGCCTGATCACCCGGGCGGAGCGTGATGGCGACACCGTCACGCCGCTGTACAGCCTGCAGGACCCGCAAGGCCTGGAACAGGGTAGCGTGCGCGGTGAAAAACTGCCGTTGAACACCTGGACAAACGCCAGCCCGGCACTGCTCCGGCAAATCGCCGCCGAGGCCGCGCCGCGCATCGGTGCGGTGCTGACCAGCATCCGGGTGGCGCACGACAAGGCCGATCCGGGCAGTCTGTATAATCGCCCCGCCAAGGTGCAGGTCGCCGAGGTCACCGGTGCGCCGGGCGACGGCGACATCTCGCTGACGCGACAAATGCGCGCTCGGCTGGCGGTGCTGGGACCCGTGGTGCTGACCACCTTGGCCGACTCGGATTTCGTCGTGCAGGGTGAGGTGAAGGTGGTGCCCATTCCAAAGCGTCAGGAGCGGGTGGAGATTCAGTGGATCGTCAGGACCGCCTCCGGCAATGAGCGCGGCCGCGTGGTCCAGTTGAACGAGATCCCGGCCGGCACTCTCAGCCGTTACTGGGGCGACGTCGCGGTCGTCGTCGCCACCGAGGCGTCCAACGCGGTCAACGACGTCATCCTTCGGCAGGCCGGTCGCGACCCGAACGAGACACGACAATTATCGAAGTAACAATAAGGAGTCCCGCTCATGACCTACCTCGTCGCCGACGACCTTCCCAACGCCCCCGCGGGGGACCGGTTTCGCGCCCTGCTCGCCCGCCCCGGCATCGTGCAGCTTCCCGGTGCGCATAACGGCCAGGCCGGACTTCAGGCCAAGGCCGCCGGGTTCGAGGGTCTGTATCTCTCGGGTGCCGCCATGACCGCCTCCATGGGCATCCCCGATGTCGGCATGATCACCGTCGATGAAGTCTGTTTCTTCGTCCGCCAGATCGCCCGCGCCACCGGACTGCCGATTCTGGTCGATGGCGACACCGGCTACGGCGAGACGCTCAACGTCATGCACATGATCCGCAGCTTCGAGGATGCCGGCGGCGCCGCGGTCCAGATCGAGGATCAGTTGCTGCCCAAGAAGTGCGGCCACCTGAATGACAAGAAGCTCGCCGACCCGCACGACATGGCCGCCAAGATCGCCGCCGCCCGCAAGGCGCGGCGGCACCTTTACATCATCGCCCGCACCGACGCCGCCGCGTCCGAGGGCATCGACGGGTCGGTCGGCCGCGCCAAACTGTTCATGGAGGCCGGCGCCGACGCGATCTTCCCCGAGGCGCTGACCACGTCGGACATGTTCAAGGAGGTCGCCGCCCGCCTGCCCGGCGTGCCGCTGCTGGCCAACATGACCGAGTTCGGCCGGACTCCGTTCTTCACCGCGTCCGAGTTCGAGGCGATGGGCTACAAGATGGTGATCTGGCCGGTCAGCAGCCTGCGGGTCGCCAACAAGGCCCAGGCCACACTGTATGCCGCGATCAGGAAGGACGGCGGCACCCAGAACATGGTCGATGCCATGCAGACCCGGGCGGAACTTTACGCCACGATCGGCTACCATGATTATGAGGCGCTGGATGCGTCGATCGTCACCACCATCGTTCCCCGAGCAATGCCGCAAACGGTGTAGGAGCAGGGCAATCGCCGCCCTCGCAAGACGTCGATGGCGGGTCCGCGCCCATCCTTTCGGGGGGACACGATGACCCCGCTGTACGTCGGCAGCGAAATCTACCGGAATTCCAGCTACGGGCCGAAACACCCCCTCGCCGTCCCCCGCGTCACCGTCTGCACCGACCTTTGCCGAACACTCGGTTGGCTGCCGGACAGCGTGTTTCGCGATGCGCCGATGGCGACGGAACAGGAGTTGACCCGCTTCCACGATCCCGCCTACATCGCCGCCCTGCGCCAGGCGGAAGCCGACCAGTCCGTCAGCGACGATGTGCGCGCCCGGTTCCGCATCGGCGCCGAGGGCAACCCGGTGTACCGCGACGTCTATCGCCGCCCCGCCATCTCCGCCGGAGGCGTCATCCTGGCCGCGAAACTGGCCGCCCAAGGCAACCACATCCACTGCCCCGGCGGCGGCACCCATCATGGGCGGCCTGACCGAGCCTCCGGGTTCTGCTTTCTGAACGACCCGGTGCTGGGGCTGCTGACGTGGCTGGACCTCGGCCTGGACAACATCGTCTATCTCGACATCGACGCGCACCATGGCGACGGGGTGCAGGACGCCTTCCACGACGATAAGCGGGTGTTCACGATCAGCCTGCACGAACACGGCCGCTGGCCGTTCACCGGCGCCGTGACAGACCGCGCCGGCGGGGCGGCGCGGAATTTCCCCCTGCCGTCCGGCTGCAACGATTCCGAGTTCGCCTACGTGATGCATAACGCCGTACTGCCCCTGATCGACGCACGCCGGCCGCAGGCGATCATGCTGCAAGCCGGCGCCGACGGGCTGGAGGAAGATCCGCTCGCGAAACTGTCTCTGTCCAACAACACCCACCGCGCCGTCG
>JAYUEJ010000373.1:0-5363 GCA_043739265.1 Rhodopila sp.
CGAATAGTGTCTTGCCGGTGTTCATGACCAAACCCTCCTGCGGCCATCGCCGGGGAGAGCCGCCGGCAATTCAAATCCGCCCCAGCAACGAACTGCCGGAAACCCTTATATCTCAGACTCTTCCGAGAGGATTTGGTTTAGTGAACCGGACACTAATGATATTCAATAAGTTGTCTGAAATCACGCGACGAAGATGGTGACCACCATCACCAGCGGCGGGCTGGCTGGCTCGACATCAAGAGCAAGCACGAGGCGCCCGTCATCGGCGACCCCAATTTTACGCCCGAAGCCGGCACGGAGGTCAGGCGGCTTCGGTCAGCGGGCGTGCTCTGTTGATCCGCTCGCGCTCGCTCGGCGAGTGCAGCGCCTCCCACAAATCGCTGCGCCGCTGCACATTCAGCCAAAAGTCGGGGCTGTTGCCGAACACGCGAGCAAGAATCAGCGCAGTTCGGGCGGTCACGGCCCTACGTTCGTTACACAATTCGTTGACGTGCTTGCGCTGGACGCCCATCGCTTCGGCCAACGCGCTTTGCGTCAGGCCCATCGGCTCCATGAATTCTTCGATCAAGATTTCGCCGACGCTCGCCGGCTTGCGCTTTGTCATCAACATGGCTCACCTCACCGATAACCGTGGTCGTCCAAATACATTTCCGACGCTTCGCCTCGGCCGCCATCCCACTGAAAGACAAGCCGCCATTGCTTGTTAACACGGATCGAATGGAAGCCTTGTAGATTGCCGCGCAGTTTTTCGAAGTGGTTGCTGGGTGGCACCCGCAAGTCCTGATCGGTCGTCGCATCGTCAATCATCTGGAGCTTGCGGAAAAGCCTAGTTTCCAGATCGGGCGGGATACTCCGTGAACGGACGTCGTCAACGAAGAAAGCGCGCAACCATTCGTCCCTAAAGGCGACGATCATTCAGTGACTCGAATTTTGACCTTATGTACCACCCAATGGGTCAAACGTCAACACCGCAACTCCTGAAGAACGGTATGGAGAGCCGTGACCAGACAGACTGAGTTATCTGGCGAAATCGGAATCGGAGACGGATCGAACCGCATCGCCAGGGATCCCATATTCAGCGAAAAATTGTTGCTGTACGTGGCACGCCCCGGCGAACTCGGTCTCGAACTTCGCTTGGGGGAGGCAACCAAGACCCGCTACCATGGCTTCCTCAGCGGACGTGGACACATGCAATCCGTCAGCACATGCCCAAACCAATAGGTCAATGTTAAGTGTTACATCGACTGGGCGCGTCGATACCGCGCAGTAGAACGGTTTAAAACGCGCATCATCCCTGACAACGGCTTCAAAGGCGTATGCCCAAACCCCCTAATCCCAGGCAATCGCCTCCCGCATCACCTCCACCGTCCCGTTCCCCCGCAGCCGCACCACGTTCACCGTCTTCGCCAAATCCGGCGACCCCGAGTAATACGCCGGCACCGTCGTCCCCGTCCCCACCGCCGCCGCTCGGTTCCAGTGCCCCAGCGCCAGATAATCCGACCCGGTTGCCTCGATCTCCGCATTGCTGATCAACCAGGACGGACGCAGCGGCGGCACCCCGTCATCCTCGTAATGCCCATGCGCCAGCGTCACATGCCACCGAGCGGTCCGAACCCGAGGCTCCCGCAACGGCACCATGTTGTTGTAATCGACATGCGCATGCCCCCAGACCTCCAGGTCATGCGCCGAAAAATGCACGGTCAGGTCATGGGTCACACCAATGATATGCACATGCGGCATCCTGTTCAGCCCGCCGCGCAGCCAGACGGAGTCCGATGTCACCGGATCATGGTTCCCCGGCAGCACGATCACCGGCACGCCCACCTCATTTAGCAGCGCCACGCATTTCTCGATGATGGCGGGGGACTGACGGTTGTTGTCGAACACATCGCCCACCAGCAGCACGTAATCGGCGGCATGCGCCTTCGCCGCATTCAGCACCACCCGCAGCCCGGTCGTGCCATCCTCGCCATACGGACCCTGATGGGGATCGTCATCGACATGAAGATCGGAACTATGCACCAAAACGATATCGGAAGCCGCCACGATTGAAACCCAGTCCGTTATAAGCCGCTATCAGACCGGTGCCCTCCCCGCTCGTCAACCGTCATTGGCCTCCGTCACCACGCTGCGCTAGCATCCCGGTCAACCAAAATCGAGAGGAACCAAGCACCATGATCGACCTGCATTACTGGCCCACGCCCAACGGCAAGAAGGTCACCATCCTGCTGGAAGAAGCCGGAATCCCCTACAATATGGTCCCGGTGAACATCGGCCGCGGCGACCAGTTCACCGCCGCATTCCTGAAAATGAATCCCAACCACCGCATGCCGGTGATGGTCGATACCGCCCCAACCGGCGGCGGCGAGCCAATCTCCATCTTCGAATCCGGCGCGATCATGCTGTATCTCGCCGAGAAAGTCGGCCGCTTTTACCCGCAAGACCTGCGCGGCAAATACGCGGTTACCGAGTGGCTTATTTGGCAGATGGCCAACCAGGGCCCCAAGCTGGGCGAATGCGGCCATTTCCGCCGGCTCGGCGACAAGCAGGGCGATCAGTCCTACGCCGTGCGCCGCTTCACCGATGAGGCGAACCGCCTTTACGGCGTGCTGAACAACCGTCTGCACGCAAGCAAATACCTGGCTGGCAACGACTACACGATCGCCGACATGATCTGCTATCCGTGGACGGTCAACTGGAAAGTCCAAGGCCAGGACATCGAGGAATTCAAATACGTGCAACGGTGGCAGGAAGAACTGGCCGCCCGTCCCGCCGTGCAGCGCGGTATGGCTGTCGGTGCTGAACTATCGGAAGACGTAACAAAACTGCCACAAGAGGAACAGGACCGCCGCGCCAGGATCATGTACAATCAACGCGCCCGTCCGATTCCGGCTGCGTAACCAACCCCCACCTCCCCTCTTCATGGCCGGAATTGATCCGCCAGCCCCGCAGGCACTGTTGCTGATGGGGGTATCCTGGCCGAAGCCGGGGCATGATGGTCGAAGGGGAGGTGGAAACCCGCAAATTGTTAACGCTAGGATTCTCACCCATGGCCGAACTCGAATGTTTCTTCGACTGCTCCAGCCCCTGGACCTATTTCGCCTTCGAATCGCTTCTGCGCATGCAGGACGACATCGGCGTGACCGTCCAGTGGCGCCCCTTTCTCGTCGGCGGAGTCTTCAATGCCGTCAACCAGAGCGTCTATAATTCCCGCGAAGCCCCCGTCCCCGCCAAATCCGCCTACAGCAAAAAGGACCAGCAGGACTGGGCCCGTTACCTCGGCCTGCCGATCCACTACCGCCCGAGCGTCTTCCCGGTGAACAGCGTCAAAGCCATGCGCGCCTGCATCGTGCTGGAACCGATGGGCAAACTCGTCCCCTTCGCCCGCGCGACGTTCAAGGCCTACTGGACCGACGACAAGGACATTTCCAAAATCCCCGTCCTGACCGAGATCTGCGCCGGCCTCGACATCGATGCCGAAAAACTGTTCGCTGCGATCGACCAGCAGCCGGTGAAAGACACCCTTCGCACCAACACGCAGGAGGCGATCGACCGTGGCAGCTTCGGCTCCCCCACCATCTTCGTCGGCGGCGACGACATGTATTTCGGCAATGACCGCATGCCGCTGATCAAGGACGCCGTGCTGCGTCGCCGCCCATGATCGACACGACCATCGACCGCCGGTTTGTCGCGACCGTGACCGTGAACAACCCCGGGCAGCACAACGCCCTGGGCAATGCCGGCAAACGCGAACTGGCGGAGGCGCTGGAACGCGTCGCCGCCACCGATGGCCTGCGCGTCGTCGTCCTGACCGGTGCCGGCGACAAATCCTTCATCGGCGGCGCCAACCTGAAAGAAATGCCCACCTTCGTCCGCCACGGCGCGTCCGAAGGCCCAACCCTCACCCATCGGGTCTGTGAAGCCATCCGCCGAACGCCCGTGCCCGTGCTGGCGCGCATCAACGGCTGGTGCCTGGGCGCCGGCCTGGAGATCGCTGCCGCCTGCGACATGCGCGCCGCCGCCGATACCGCCCATTTCGGCATGCCGGAGGTCCTGTTCGGCCTGCCCTCCGGCATGGAGGCCTGTTTGCTGCCGCAACTGATCGGCTGGGGTAAAACCCGGGAACTGGTCTTCACCGGCCGCCACATCGACTGCGCCGAAGCCATGGCGTGCCATCTGATCGAACGCATATCGCCAGCCGACAAACTGGACGAAGCCGTCGAAGACTGGGTCGCCGCCATTCTGCGAGCCGGTCCCAATGCCATCCGAGCACAGAAGGAACTCATCCGGGACTGGGAAAGGATGTCGATCGCCGACGCTGTACAGCAGGGCATTCGCGCCGTGGCGGCTGCTCACGGGACCGAGGAATCGAAACAACTGATGGGCGCGTTCATCGCACGCAAAAAGCAAGCTCCGAACCGCGCGGAATAGAGTGCCCGGCTGGCCCTAAACCGCCTCCGCCGACAATCGCCGCGGCGCGCAGCAGGCGCACCCACCCGCATGCGCTCGGGCCGGCGTCGTACTGGCGTCCGCCTGCTGCGCGCCACCACCGATCGCCGCCAACGTCAGCAATCGCGGAGCGGGCGTGCCGCAATCCGGGCAAGGCTGCTTGCGTTCGAATTCCGCCATCGGCCGCACCTCCCGGAAGGGGCCGCAATCGCCGCATTCGTAATCATAAGTGGGCATCGAAATCCTCCGTCTGCCTGACCCTGCCATCTTCTGGCGTGCGCGGCCAGAGAGCGGAGATCAGAAACCCGGGCAATCGGGTGAAAGCGAGCCTGCCGATCGGCTCTAACGAATGGAATGGGTGACTGCGTCGGCCTCTTCCTTGTTCTTCATTGGCCGCCATCCAGCGGTAAACAGGCAGGAGCGGAAGCCATTGTCTCGACCCGTCTCATTAAGATCGACGGTCGCAAAGGCCGGCGGGATGTATTGACCGCCGGTCGTAAAGCAATTGACGGCATGGCCGTAACCGCTGCAATTTGTCTGAATTGGCGTCACATAGCCGGTCGTTACCTGCACTTGCTGCCAGACCGGCGGGAATTGAGCAAACGATTGGGCATGACAGGCTGATTTTGTTGCCTCGAATTCTCCTGCCGTACCGCCGGGTTTGGCCCAATACTGCGTGCAGGCCGTTACGCCAAAAGTAGCGGCAAGGAGGATCAATCGTGTCACGGGCAGACCGGATGGCTTTAAAAGTCCGGCGTGTCGCGATGTCGTCATGAGAATTGAGCCCGCTTGAAGGTTAAGAACTGCTGTAGGTCCCAATCGAATGATGTGGCGCACATTCTCGGATTGTTCAAGTCCGCCGCCGGATTGAACCAGCTAATCGGGTGAAAAAACAGAGTTGGAACGCCATGGTC
>JAYUEJ010000374.1:0-1741 GCA_043739265.1 Rhodopila sp.
GTCATTCCGTAGATCGTGCCGCGGTTTTCGCGCGACACGCTGCGGCCGATCAGCGCGTTGGCGGTGGGCAGAATGCCGCCGATGAACAGGCCGACCGCGAAGCGCTCCGCGACGAAAGCCCAGTAACTGCCGACGAAAATCTGCGGCGCGCTGGTGAGTGTGGCACCGAGCAGACAGATCAGCAGGACTTTGCGGTAGCCGATGATGTCGCTGCGATTGCCCAGGAACGGGGCCGCGAGCAGATTAGCCAGTCCGGTGATGGAGAACGCGATCCCGGCCAGCGTGGCGATCTGGGGTGGCGACCCGATCAGTTCCTGCACGAAGATGGTCACGACGGGGGCGATGGTTCTGGTGCTGAGCTGTGCCATCAGCACCACCAGAAACAACGCGCTCAATCCGGCTGTTCCAGTGAGCAGGCCGATGCCGGCGAACAAGGATTGGCGTTTTCCGGTCGAGCGCACCGGGGTGAAATCCTCATGCACCACCACCCAGACGAGGGCCAGCCCGGCGCAGGTGATGCCGGCGCACCAGAAGAAGGGGGCCTGGTAGCTGCCTGTTAGGTCGGCGAGAATGCCGCCGATGACCGGCCCCACGAGGGAGCCGATCATCTGCCCGGATGCCAGCCATCCCAGCGCGTAGCCCAGCCTGCGCTCCGGCACCTGGCTGGCGACCAGGGCGATGGCGGCGGAGGAGAACCCGGCGAACAGGCCCATCACCGCGCGGGCGCCGAAGAATTGCCAGACATTGGTGGAAAGCCCCATCAGCGCGGTGAACAGCGCGATGGCGAAGCTGGATCGCAGCAGCGACAATTTGCGTCCGTGCTTGTCTGCCACGCGGCCCCATACCGGCGAGGCGAACGCGGCGACGAAGGATGTGGCGCCGGTGATGACGCCGGACCAGATCTCGACACCCCTCATCGTTTCGACTCCGAGTTGAGGTAGCATCAGCGGAATGATCGGACTGAGGAAGTTGATCGCCGCGGTCATGACGAACTGGATGCCGACCATTGCCCACAGGGTCCGCTGCCAGCCGGTGTCGCCGGGTCGCGGTCTGATTATGTCCTGGCCCGTGATGTTTTCCGGCGCATCCGTCATTGAAAGCGATGCTAACGGAATGGCGCCGGATGGGAAGGCCGGTTTGACACCAGGTTGGGCGTTTGGCCGGTTTGACACCGGCTGGGGCGTTTGGGAAACTCCTCCGGGTAACGGGAGGGGCATAAGGTTCATGCCGGCAGGCGAGAACCGGCGTTGGATTGGGTCCGGGCAACCGAACGCGATGCGTGGTAGCCGTGACCGCCCAGTGCTGGCATCCACGGATTATTCCATTGTCGTAAAAAGGACCGTTTCGGTGACGCCATGAAGATAGCCATTCCCGACGACTATCAGGACATGATCGATCGCCTGTCCTGCTTTTCCCTGTTGGCCGGACATGAGGTTGTGCGCTACCGCGAACCCGCCGCCAATCTGGACCAGTTGGTCGAGCGGCTGCATCCGGCGGAGGTGGTTGTTGCGATCCGCGAACGGGTGAGCTTTTCCCGAGCGCTGATCGAGCGATTGCCGAACCTGAAGCTGATCGCGCTGGTCGGGCGGGCGGCGACGACGATCGACTATGCCGCGTGCCAGGACCATGCGGTGCTGGTTTCGACCGGCGCCAGCAATTCGCCCATCGCACCGGCGGAACTGACGGTCGCGCTGATTGTCGCCGGCCGCCGCAACATTGCGCTGGAGGCGGAACGGATGCG
>JAYUEJ010000375.1:0-5356 GCA_043739265.1 Rhodopila sp.
GGCTAATCGTTACGCTCGGCTGATCCTGCGCGATTGTAATGGTTGACGGCAGCGGACTTGTGCTTGTCCCCGCGTTCGGTGACCAGGCATCGGTCGGGCTGGTCTTACCCCACCACAGATTGCTGGCGTTCTCCTGCCAGATCTCATTGTTGACATAGGCGAGACCTGTGACATTGGCGGTGGTCATGTCCGCGACGCCGTTAACCGCGACTCGGTTGGCGCTGTCGATCGACCAGGCGTTGCCGCTGGCATCGATGATCGTGGCGGTTGACCCCGCCATCACCACCATATCGTTCGGGGACGTGGTCGTAGCAACCGGCATCGAACCCGTCGCGGGCAGCGGATCGGCCGCGAGCATTGGACCGGCCGCTGGTAACGGACTGGCCGACAGCATCGGATCGGTAGCTGGTAACGGACTGGCCGCGCCCCCGCCGATCCATGAATCGGTCGGACTGGTCTTACTCCACCACAAGTTGCTGCTGTTCTCCTGCCAGATCGTTCCATTCACGTTGGCCAGCTCGATGACATTGGCTGTCGTGGTATCGACCGAACCGTTAACGGCGACCTGGGCGCCAGAGGTGATCGTCCAGGCGTTGCCCGCGGCATCGACGATCGCCGCTGTCGAACCGGCCTGCACCACGGTGTCGGTGGGCGAGGATGCCGGCGTAACCGGGGGCATAACAACCGGAGATGCAACAACCGGAGGCGCGGTAACCGGAGGTGCGACAGCCGGCAGCGGACTGGTCCCGGCGCCGCCGATCCATGAATCGGTCGGACTGGTCTTACTCCACCACAAATTGTTGCTGTTTTCCTGCCAGATCGACCCATCCACATAGGCCAACTCGATGACGCCGGCCGTCGTGGTGTCGGCCGTGCCGTTCACCGCAACCTGTCCGCCGCTGGTAATCGTCCATGTGTTGCCGCTGGCGTCGGTGATCGCCGAGGTCGTGTCCGTCACAATGGTGTCATTCACTGACGGCGTTGCCACCGCGGTCGGCGCCGGTGTCGAGATCGGCGTGGGTGTCGAGATCGCGGTGGGTGCCGGGGTACGCGGAGCCGGCAACGGCGCGCGGGCACTGCCGAACGACTGCGCCACTTCCTGCCCGTAAGAGGTGAGGTTGCCCTGCCCGTCGGTAAGATTATCGTTTGCGCCCGCGCTCCAACCCCACGCGACGGACCCGGCGGTCACGGTGGATTGTTGCACCGCCTGTAGCACCTGACTGGCATTCCCATCCGTTGTTGAGCCGTTCGTGGATGGTCCATATTCGCCGATTATGTCGGGCACCAGGCCGTTGGCGCTTCGGAGGGACTGCGCGCCCTGGACCAGGCTGGTCAGCGATGCGTCAACGGTCTGCTGGTCGGTGCTGTAGTTCGGGTCCCAGCCATAGAAATGAGAGTCCAAAACGATGTTGGACATGGCGGTATAGATGCTTGGATCGTAACCATAGCTCGCGAGGGTCGAGCCCGGGTAGCCGCCACCGGGCAATTCGACCATGACCGGGCTGTTGTTTCCGGTGCCCCTGATGGCGTTGTAGGTTGCCTGTTCCCAGACATCCAATCCCCCGGGTGGCGGCTCATTGTTGGTGCCGAACCAGACATAGGGATTAGAGGCGTAGGCACTCGCCACCGACGCATACCAGTTCGACTCATTCGTCAGTTGCGAGCCGGTGAAGGCAGTTCCGGAGGCGCCGCCGGCGTTTGAGCCGTCGCTGTTGGTATGGTCCTCAAGCTCGACCACAACACCGGCAGCGGTCATCGTTTGGATGAACGCCGCATAGGCACTTGGCGCCTGAAAACTGTAAACATTCAGCCGAATGAAGTTGAGCCCTGGAAAATCCGTCAGGACCTGAGTTGCATCGCCCATCTGCGAATCGTAGAGATTGATTCCCTTGGCAGTGAATACGTTGCCGTTGGGGTCGATAATTTGTCCGTTCGCGACCTGAAATTGTCCCGTGCCGTTGGTACCGCTCATGAAAACTCCCGAAAACGTGATAACGGGACAGGTCTTTTCACGTAGATGTGATCACGGTCAACACGAGTTTGTGAAAAAATCCGATGCTGTTCAGCCGGATTGCTGTGTGTTTCATAACACTGTTGCGGTTTATTATTGTTAGCCCGGCAAAAATATATTGAATTTTTAACCCGTAAAATTGCTAAATCGTATTATGTATGGAGGTTAATCGCCTATTTATGATATTTATGTGATTTATAATCCGATATTATTATTATATTAATATCGGTTATTGGCTTAAATATTTCCCGGTCAGTCGCTTTGGTTTCGCTCGGCCTGTCAGGAGGTCTCATGCCGCTTTCGATTTGCTTTGCTGCCGGCCGCATACCGTTCACGAAACCGCGATCCGATGCAGAAGAAGCTGGCGCGGATGCCTATTTCTAGTGCAATCGACCGTAACACTCGTGGATCGCTCCATGCGCCGCCCATCGACTTTACTGAAAAGCACGAAGCTGTCGGCACCGGCGCCGGCCAGCGAAACGGCCACTCCCAGTGCGCCGGCGACCTATCTTGACCATTATGGCCTGTCGAAGCCCCCATTCGGTGAGGCACAGGACAGTGCGGGCTACATCCTGTTCGGTTCGCAACGGCGCGCGTTCGAACTGCTCACCGATCACATCGTGCGTGGCACCGGCGTTATCCTGCTCCACGGCGAAGAGGGCATCGGCAAGACCGAGACGCTGCGCGCCGCCGCCTCGGTCGCAGCCGAATCAGGCCGGCAAACGATCCTGCTAACCCGGCCGGCGGACGGGCGCCTGAGCCTGGCGCAGCTGATGTCGGACCTGGACGGGCAGCGCGACGCAGGAACCACCGCCAACGACCAGGGGGTTGCAACGGCCCTGGCGTCGCCGAAACGGGTTCTGTTGGCCGATGATATCGATCTGCTGCCGGATGATTGCGCGCATCTGCTGCTATCCCTCGCGCAGGCCATCCCCGCGGATGCGGTCGGCCCCGCCCTGGTGTGCAGCCACTCGGCGGACCTGGCCGCGCTGTCAAATCAGCCGAACCTGGCTCAACTCGTCAGCCTGGCGCGCAATACCATTCGCCTGTCGCCGCTCGCGCCCTCCGAAAGCCGGCAATATATTGAGCGATCATTATGGATCGCTGGCGGAACGACACGCCGACTGATCACCCAAGACGCCATGAAGCTGCTGATCGCCCGATCCGGCGGCGTGCCCAGAACGATCAATCGCTTCATGGAGGCTGCGTTCACCACCGGCTTTGCCCGCGGCGATGTGACGATCACCGCCAAAACCGTCGCCGCCGCGATGGGGCCGATCGCGGCACGGCCGGGTCATCGGCCAGACGCATCGTCGGGCGCGGCGGGACGCCTGATACAGATCGCCGCGGCCGGGTTGTTGGCGGCAGGCGCGGCGGCGTTCCTGTATAAAGGCATGAACGACCACATCGACCGTCCGTCAACGGCTTCGCCGCGCCCGGTTACGCTGCCCGCATTGGTCGCAGCGCTTCCGGAACAGCCACAGGCTGCGGCATCACCTGAAACGGTCTCGCCCGAACTGGTCGCGGCGCTGATGAAACGCGGCGAGCAATCGCTGGCTCTGGGCGACGTCGCCGCCGCTCGTTTGTTGTTCGAACGCGCCGCCATGGCCGGCGATGCCGCGGCGGCAACAGCCCTGGGCAAGACATACGACCCTAACTTCGTCGCGCTGGGTGGGAAGCCCGATGCAGCCATCGCCGCGGCCTGGTACCGGAAAGCGATCGCACTGGGCGATCCGCGCGCAGCGACTCTGATCCAGCGCCTATCGCGGCCCTAAGGGATGCTGAATTCGATCGACTGAGCGCCCTGCCACAATACCATCTTGCCCAGGGCCGCCAGGTTTTCGTTGCCTTCGACGACGCTCAGGAAATGATTGCCGGCCAACTGTCCCATTTTGCTCGCGAACTGAACGCCGCCGTACGCCAGCAATATCTCGGTTTCCGAAATGCCGCCCGGATACAGCAGGAATTGGCCCGGGGCCGGATAGCTGGTGTGGTTTTCGAACCCAAGTCCCAGATCGAGCGATCCGAGTGGAATCCAGCAGCCCTCGCCGCTCCAGCGGACATGGATGATGCGTTCTTTATATGGCAACAGCGAACGGAATTTCGCACAGGTCTTCGGTGCGTTTTCAATCTCAAACCGCGCCTTGAAGGTAAAGGGGCCGGCAGCGATCTCGATCAGGCTCATGGCAATCCTCTTGTTCAAACCAGGAAGGCGCTCGCGTCGAAGCCGAACGGCAGGTTTCCGGTCGGTTTGATCAAATCATAGGGTGCGCGCGCCAGGAACTGGCCGCTGCCAGGCTGTGCGCGGACGATACCGTCCCGCATCGCCACTTCGCCGCGGCGGATCGTGGCCACTGGCCAGCCGGTCACCTGCATCCCTTCATACGGCGTGTAGTCGATGCGGTGCTGCATCAGGGCGTTGGTTATCGTAACGGTCTTGCCGGCGTCCCACAGCACGAGGTCCGCATCGGCACCTGGCGCGATGGTGCCCTTGCGCGGGTACAGCCCGAACAGGCGCGCCGGATTGGTCGCGGTTAGCCGAACGAACGCGCACGGATCGATGCGGCCTTTCGCCACCCCCTCACTGAACAGAATCGGCAGGCGCGACCCCAGGCCCGGAACACCGTTCGGAATATCGCTGAACGGCGCATCCACGCCATGCACCCGCTTGCCGGCCGGTCCGTTGAAGCTCCAGCCGCTATGGTCGGATGACACCACATCCAGCACGCCGTCGCGGACCATCTTCCACAGGCCCTCGGCGGCGGCGGCGTCGCGCGGTGCCGGGCTGCACATGAATTTGGCGCCTTCGAATCCGGGGCGATCCATATGATCCGCTGAAAGAACGAAGTATTGCGGGCAGGTTTCGCCCCACACCTTCAGGCCGCGGGCCTGTGCCCGAGCAAGCTCTTCGGCGACTTCGGGACAGGAGACGTGAAAGATCTGGATCGGCTGATCGACCATCTCGGCCAGCGCGATTGCCCGGTGGGTGGCTTCCCGTTCGATCATCGCCGGGCGGGACCATGCGTGATACCGGGGTTCGGTGCGGCCGTCTGCCAGCAATGCCGCGGTGCGCCAGTTGATCGCCTCATAGTTCTCGCAGTGTACTGTCACCAGCGCTCCGGTTCGCCTCGCGGCGGCCAGCACGCGGATGAACTGGCGGTCGTCCAGATGCAGCGGGTCATAGGTCAGAAAAACCTTCAGGCTGCGCACGCCGGAGGCGACGACCTGAGGCACCTCGTTGAAGATCACCTCATCCGTTGGATCAGTAATGATCTGGTGGAAGCTGTAGTCCACCATCGCCCTGGCGGCGCGGCGGCGATACTCCGCCAGTGGCGCCAGAATGCC
>JAYUEJ010000376.1:0-1738 GCA_043739265.1 Rhodopila sp.
GACGACCACGCCCTGGTTGCTCGCCGATGGTTCCTCGTCGCCCATCGCGATATATTATCTGCTCATGCCTGCCTCGACGCGCCGGAATCAATTCCGGAATCCGCAGCGTATCACTGTCAGCAGGCGGTCGAAAAGCTGGTGAAAGGCCTGCTTACCCTGGCCCGCGTCCCATTTCGGAAGACCCACGATCTCGAGGCATTACGCGACCTCGTTGTTCCAAATTTTCCCAACCTCGGGACGATGATCGATCGCCTTGTGCCCGTGACCGATTGGGGTCATGCGTTCCGCTATCCTGACCTGACCGGAGAGCCCGTGCCGTCCCCGCAAGATCTTCGTGTTGTTTTGATCGCTATCAGGGAATTGGCCGTCATCGCAGACGATCTGGCTGAGACACGGCCGCCTGCCCGCTGATCCAGCGTTATCCTCCGTGTAACAGGCAAGTCGGCCTAGCAGATTTGTGAATCTGGCACGGCGCCTGTCACTATACCTCCTCGCGTTCGGCGGCCAGCCTTCGCACAAGTTCCGCACGGCAAGCCGTGTCCGCCGCAAGATTGCGGAGATGCTGGTAAGATTCGGCATCCTGCGGGACTGCCGCCGCCTTGCCGTTGACCGTCAGGATCACCGGACGCTCGGTGCTATTCCGCTTCCGGCCAGAAATCCGGATCGATGATTTGCTCGAACGGCCAAGGGCAGGCGGGCGGAAAGGTCGCTTCCAACAAGCCCGTCTCCCGCTCCGCGATCAGCAAGGCATCGCCATAGGCATCCAATACAACGGCACCGAGTTCGGGACGGAGGCCAGGGTTCTGCGACATAATCCGAACGATCCGCCGGCGTTGCTCACGAACGGTGAGGCGCCAGCTATTGCCTTGGAGAGCCGGCTGGAATTGCCATTTCAGCAAATGGGCGAGAAGCACCGCGAGACGGTTGAGTAATTGATTGCGTTCGCTTTTCCCCATGCTCTCAATTTCCTCGGCGATGTGGCCGATGTCCGCCTCGGACAGGCGACCGGCACGCAGCAGCCCGGCCTGTTCATTGGCCCAGCCGTAAAAGTCCCGATCGTATAGTTGCAGCGAGTTGCTCATATCGAAATCCTTGTTCGATGGCCGTCCCCATCCACATCGTCACTATAACTCTGGCGGAGGCGTCAATCCAGCAACCGCTTCACTGCCATATCCCGGTCGTGCATTGGCTTTGGGGTCCGTTGGGCATGGTCCGTTATCATTCCTGGGGACGCCACGTTGCGGTGGTCAAAGCCGCTGGGCGGCGACCGCGCGCGCCATAAGCTTGCGCAGGCCGAATTTGTGAAACGGGATGACGGCGGCCAGGTAAAGTCGCCCGAACACGTTATTAACCCTGCACAGCGTGGACACCACGACGCCGAACCCGCTGTCATCGTGGACCTTCATGATCGACAGCCTGAAATCCATGTGCTTGTTGTCCCGGCCCGCGACGAGTTCGTCCGCCCCCAGAAAAAAGATCGGCCACGGCCCGATCTTCTCGCCAACGGCGTAGCGGTCCCGCTGTTCGAACGTCATGACTTCCGCTGTCGTCGGCGTCTCAAGGCCAAAGAGGGCCGCCGCCTTGTTGCGTGCGATCAGCATCAGGTTCATCCAGGCGGGCCGGTGCGCGAAAATGCCGAAGAAGATATCGACCACGCCAAGATCCGGGCGGCGCAGAACCACTCGGTAGGCGTCGCGAAAATCAGCGCGTTCGATCCATTCCCTCCCCATTGCGCCCC
>JAYUEJ010000377.1:0-5349 GCA_043739265.1 Rhodopila sp.
GGCACGATGCGGGTTTTCGACCCCTTGCCTGTGACGGTCAGCACCAGATTTGTCCGCAAGACCGTTGCATCGCGAACGTTCAGCCCCAGGGCCTCGGCGATCCGCAACCCGCTGCCATATAACAGCGAGAAGAACGCGATGTCGCGCGCCTGCAGCGCCGGATCGTCGGCGGCATCGCCGACATGATCGGTGACGTCACGCGCCTGCTCGATCGTCAGGGCGCGGGGCAGCGCCGGTCGGGCGCGGGCGGTGGCGACCAGCCGAACGGCGGTGATCTCCACCCCATGCCGTCGGCCTAGGTAGCGGACAAAGCTGCGCAACGCCGACAAATGCTGCGCGCGGGATGACGCGACGAGCCTGTGGTTCGCCAGTGCCGCCAGCCACGCCCTGATGTCCGCGGCGCGCAGTTCAGTGAGCGCGGCAAGGTCAGGTTCACCGCCCAAATGGTTGGTCAGGAAACCCAGAAATCCGGCCAGTGCGTGACCATACGCTTCCACGGTGTTGGCGGCGGCATGCCGTTCCTGCTCCATCCATCCCAGGAAGGCGACGCGCGCGGCTTCCGCGGTCATCGCGGGGACGGGACCCGAGGCGGGTAGTGGGGCTGGGTTTCGATTGGTGGGGCGGCGGGGCATTAGCGGGCGTCTTCACGCAGGCAAGATTTCACCACGGAGGGCACGGAGAACCACGGAGCTTCACGGAGAAGGATAAAACAGCGTTTCGCGCGCTGCGCGCCTGGTCGTTTCTGCTCCGTCAATCGGCGCCGAACCGGATCGATACGGCGTGGCCGACATGGGTAGCGGTCGGCGTTTGGGCACGATACCGCTCTGCGACGCCGTGAATCCTGGTTCTCCGAGCGGTCCGTGGTGAAATCTTGATTGTCGGCGGGAACCGCCGCGCCCGGGACGGCCGGTCTTATGCCCCCATCGGCTCTAACCCGCTGGTTCGACGGCGCACGGCAGGCGAGGCATGACGATGGGAAGGATACCTGCGCCAAAGGCGTAATCAAACCGGCTTGTCGCCGGCCACGGTTACCCGAAAGCCCGAACGGGTATGCGGCCAGTAATCCCACATCGCGCGATGCTGGACACACCGGTTGTCCCAAAACGCCACCGAGTTCTCCTGCCAGCGAAACCGGCACTGGAACAGCGGATTTTCGGCGTGGTCATACAGGTACGACAGGATCGCCGCACTCTCGTCGCGCGGCACACCCAGCAGGCGTTTGGTGAAGCCGCGGTTGACATACAAGGCCTTGCGACCGGTGACGGGATGCGTCCGGATCACCGGATGCTCCGCCCGCGGGTAAACCGGCTTATCGGCGACCCCCAGGTTCTTGTAGGTGCCGCGATAGGAGTCCTCGCCGTCATGTTCGGCGATCATCCCGCCCAGATAGGCCTTCATCCGGTCGGACAGCGCCTCGTACGCCGCGTACATGCTGGCGAACAGCGTGTCTCCACCCCGGGGCGGGCATTGCCTTATATACAGGATGCTGCCCATCGGCGGTTCGGTGTCGCAAGACACGTCGCTGTGCCAGCCTTCGCCGTTCGCCCGAGGGCTGTCCTTGTCGGCGTGGATGATCATCAATTCCGGATGGCCAGGCGCGTGCGGCGCGGCGGGGTGGATGTGCAGGTTGCCGAAGCCGCGGCCAAACGAAAGATGCTGGTCCTGTGTCAATGTCTGGTCGCGGAAGAAGATGACGCTGTTCTCGGCCAGGGCGCGATGGATCTCGTCCATCTGGTGGTTCGGCAGCGGCGCCGACAGGTCCACGCCGCCGATCTCCGCCCCGATGATCGGGGTCAACTGGTCGATGGTGATCGTCTCATAGGGGGCCGTGGTGTCGGCCATGTGGCGATAGCGGGGACCGTTGTTGCCGCGCAGCGAGCTCATGCTTAAACCCTTTGCCGTTGGACGTTTACCCGGATCATCCGCCGCGCACCGCCGAACCGCAAGAGGAAGCGATGCCTGGCCGGGCCGGTCCATTGCGAACAACGAAGCTACAAACCACGCCGAGGGCCGAGAGGCATCCACCGCCGCCTGATCGCCCGGAAGCCTCAACAATGCCGCCCTCGGGGCCAACCGGCTTTGGACAGAGCCGATATGATATCACGCGCCGGTCGCGAACTGACGCGGGTCCGACGAGCCAGGCTCTACGATATCACCGTGGCGGCATTGATGACCGGCAACTCATCAATCAAGATTTATGGAAATTTCGTCGAAGGGGCCACGGGTCCCTCCGACGAAATGGTGGAAACGCCCATTACTCCAGGTCAAGCGCCGTGAAATAGCCTGTCGCTTCGATCTGAGTGCCCCACACTTTGTGTAGAGCCTGGTGCTCCGCGCGGCCAAAGTTCACATGCGTTCCGAGTCCCAGATCGAAATCCCGCAGGTTTTCAAGCGCACCCACCAGTCGCTCGGTATCAAGGTCCGGTCCTGCACGCTTGAGTCCCTCGATCAGGACGCTGGCAGCCAGATACCCTTCCAGCGACACGTAATCCGCCGCCTCTCCGGGAAACGATTTCGCAAGTGCTGCTTTATAATCGAGAACAACGCTGGCGTAGCTGTCCACCGCTGGTACCACCTGTGTCACGATAACTCCCGACGCGTATTTCGGGCCCAGAACCATGAGTTCCTCGGCCAGCGAGGTGCTGCCCACGAAAGAGACATTCGTGTAGGTCAGCCCCGGGGAGCCGTCATGGGTCTTCTCGATGAACTTGGCCGCGGCCCGGTAGGTCGCCACCATCACGACCGCTTTGATCGGGGTCGCTCTATGCTCCTTCTGATATTGCTGGAGCTGCGCGATCGCTTCGTCCACCTCCACTGTGTTGCGCTTATAACCAAGGCGCAGGGTGGTGTTGGTATCATCCGATGGGCGCAACGAGCGCATGGCCTTGGCGACACCTTCAAAACCGGCATCGCCATACCCGTCCTGCTGCGCGAAGACCGCGATTTGTTCAGGCCGCAGCCGCCGTGTTTTCACCAGATACTTGACAGCGGCAAACGTCTCCTCGGCATAGCTCGCCCGAAAGTTAAAGACGTAACGATCTGGCGGATCGCGCCGCAGCAGGGGGGCGCCGGTGAACGCCCCGAAGAACAGCATCCGCTGCGACAGAGCATACGGCAACGCCACCGCCCCGGTGGGCGTTCCCACGTTGCCGATGATGCCGAATATCCGATCTTTCTCGTAGAGCTCCTTCATGGCCCCCCCGGTCCTGGCGGGTTCGTAACCATCGTCCGCCGTGACAAGAGTCAACATTCGGCCGTTGACGCCGCCGGCCTGGTTGGCGGCGTTGAAAGCGGTTTGGATCCCCAGCTTCATCTGGATACCAAGCCCTTTGGACGGTCCGGAAAACGGTGCCGCGATACCAAACCGGATTTCATGGTCGCTGACGCCACGGACAGTCACGGCGGTCGCATTCGGCGACTCCGGCTTCGTGGTAAATGCCGCATCGCGCGCCACGACGGCCACGGCGACTGGCTGGGAAGGCTGCGGTGACGTGATGGCGGGATTGGTCAGCACGGATTGTGCCGGCGCTGCCACCGGCGCGGCCGCCACGTTGAGTGCGGACTGTTTCGTATCATCAACCCGGGAGGCGTCCATCGTGGCGCTTCTGCCCGCGGACGCACTCATGATCGAGGCCCCTACCCCGATGACCGCGGTCCCTACGACGGCAATTCCAAATTTAAACGCGATGCCGCCCATCCACCTTGCTGGCGCGATATCGATCATTTTCAGCTTTATCCCCGGTTTTTCTGTAGGCGAAATAGACATTTTGACTCCCTAATAGTATGTATATAGCAACGATATTGCGTCCAAAGTAGCCGACACGTCACCTTGATCTGGTTCAGCATCTCTCGCGATTTTTTTGTATCTAAAAGATAACGTAAATATCAATATGTTGTCAAACATATCATATATCATTTTTATTTATAATGATAACAATACCGTTACCATATTTGAGAAAATGGGAAAATCCGGCCAAGAGGCGCTGGATGCCGGACATCGACACGTCGCGGTTTTCGGATGGGCTGATGGCGAACGGGCGGTTGCACCCGACGCCATGGGACCGGCGTCAGGGGCTTTGGCGCCGATCGCGCCCCATTGGCGAGCGCACCCGCCAGTGGCGTTATGTTGTCGATCCAGCGACTGGCGTCTTTGCGATCAGCCTCGGCCCTCAGCACCTTCGACTGCTTTGCCGCGAATATGCAGCCGATGTGCCGCCAATGTGCGAAAGCGGCTGCCAGCTTGTTGTGCTGTCTGGGTTGATGTCCGATATCGGTGAGCCAGCGTATAGAATTTTCTGGATTCGGGGGAAGCGGTTTGCGCCCTGGATGTCAGCCGGCGTGCCTCGGTACGGTGAGACGTGTTTGGTTTAACCCCGCGCCGACCGATCGGCCCGCCGTAAAGCGATCCTGGACGTCAACGGCTTCTATTGTTATATCTGCACAAAACTACATATGCGCAGATAGGCGGTTCCACGATGGACGGCATGGCGTTCCTCTCGGTCAGAGTTCCGGAAAGTGTCCGCAACCGCGTAGAATTCCATGAGGCCGAGCTGAGGATTCTTGGGCGTGTGTTCGCCGATATTAAAACGATCGATGATGTAATGGCCGTGTTTGCGAGGGTCACGTCGCCAAACGGGAATCAGCAGAATGACGCAACACGTTGACCAAATCGCCGTTATCGGCGCCGGCATCGGCGGCTTAACCGCCGCCATCGCGCTTTGCGACAGCGGGTTCCAGGTAACTATCTATGAGCAATCTTCGACATTGACAGAAATCGGCGCCGGCATTGGCGTCCCTCCGAATGCATGCAAGGTCATGCGTCAGCTTGGGCTGTTGGACCAGCTTGAGGCGGTCGGCGTCGCGGACACGTATGGCAGCTACCGCCACGCGCGCACCGGAACCGAGATGAGATTAACGGATTTCACCAAAGCCCGGGAACAATACGGAGCGCCGCAGCTAAGGCTGCACCGATGGGACCTGCAGCAGATTCTGGCCGATGGGCTGTCTCGGCGCGCGTCGGACAACATCAAACTAGGCCACCGCCTGGAAGGCGTGGACGCTCGGTCGAACGGCGTGGATCTGGCCTTCGCCAATGGTGACACCGCGAGGGCTCAGATTGTAATCGCGGCAGACGGCATCCGCTCGAAAGTCCGTCAGGCTCTGTTTAATGGCGACGCTCCCGCATTCACCGGCTTCGTCGCCTACCGCGGCCTGGTGCCGATCGAGGATATCGAGCGCGACATGCGCGTGGACACCAGCTCGTTTGACGGTGGGCTGATGATCCGGAATTACCTGGTTCGCCGGCATAGCCTAATGAACATCAATGCTACGGTCCGCAACGACACGTGG